>JBIOXM010000268.1:0-5647 GCA_044869655.1 Nitrososphaeraceae archaeon
GACGATAGAGTATTCTTTACAGATCAAGCAGGAGTATTTAGTGGATATTTTGTTCGTGATACTGATGAGAAAATAGTGCAAATAATGAAAGATATAAAGGCGAGTATTAAAATCGGAAAGATAAAGCATCAGTACCCAACATGTTGGCGTTCTCATCACAAACTTGTGTGGTTAGCCCGACGAGAATATTTTTACATGATCGATAAATTGGGAGATAAACCTATCAAGGCTGCAAAAGATGCAGAGTATTTTTTTGAAGCTCCTAAAAACCGATTTATGGAAATTATCAAAGAAAAAGTGCCATGGTGTATATCCAGAGAGCGGATTTGGGGTACTCCTATTCCTATTTGGATCTGTTCCAATTGCAAACATAAAGAATTACTATCAAATAAAAATGAGCTAGTAAATAGATCCTCTAACCTTGTTAGAGATAAAAATAACAATTTAATTTTAAAGCTTGAAAACGGCAAATATAATGAAATTGAAACAGTTAACGACGACGACGATGACAACGCCCACGACGACGACGATATTTCTCTTACTAACAATAAAGGACATTTCGAACTACATAGACCATGGATAGATCAAATAAAAGTAAACTGTTCTAAATGTAATTCATTAATGACCAGAGAACCATATGTACTTGACACTTGGCATAATAGCGGTGCTGCTCCTTTTGCATCATTTAACGATAATGATTATAAAAAATTGATTCCTGCCTTATTTTTAACTGAAGGAATAGATCAAACCAGAGGTTGGTCGTATTCTCTATTAATGCAAAATGTAATATTAAAGAACGAATCTGTTGCACCATTCAAATCTTTTCTATTTCAAGGACATGTATTAGATGAAAAAGGTAATAAAATGAGTAAAAGTGCTGGAAATGTAATAGAAGGCAATTTAATGCTTGAAAGTAACTCGGTAGATCTCGTTAGATTCTATTTTATCTGGAAATCGTCGCCCATCGAAGCATTGAACTTCAGTCTAAAAGAAATGAACTCAAGACCATATCAAATCCTGAGTACACTATACTATTTGCATATATATTTAAAACAAAATAGTGTTCTTGATAATTTTGACAGAAGCATTCATGACCTTAAATGGGTAATTAATAATAACTTGTTAGAGACTCCAGAAAAATGGCTTCTTTCAGTATTACAAAATTTAATAAAAAATATAAATTTCTTATTTGAAAATTGCAGATTTCATGAAGCAACAAGAGCTATTGAAGAATTTATTATAAATAATATTAGTCAAACATACATTCCACTTACAAGAAATTATATTTGGAATGATAATCTGGAGGAAATCAATAGAAGACTTACAATTTTTTCAATTCTAGATTACGTACTTGAGAAAATTAATATTATTCTTCATCCTATTTCTCCATTTCTTACAGAATATCTTTATTTGAATTGCTTTAGTAAAATGAAAAATGTAAAAGTGGATGATGGTGGTTCTTTCAAAGATAGTATACTTCTTTCTAAATGGCCTGAGTTAGAAATATCTTTAATTGATCAAAATCTTGAGAATATTTTTGAAAAAATAAAAACAATCATCTCTTTAGCAAATTCTGCAAGAATGAAAGCAAAAATTAAGCGAAGATGGCCTGTGACTGAAATGACGATATGTTTCATTTCAGATAAAGAAACATTAACACAATCCAATACTAATACTAATACTAATAATACTATACAAAACTTTTACGATCATAATCAACTTGATACCGAGTTGTCTAAAAATGATATATCTGAAATATTGAAAAATCAATTGAATGTACAATCCTACAAGGTGAAACAATTTCATGCATCCAATGGAGTGGATAAAGTTCTAGAAATGATCAATGTCCATCTCCCTATTTTACCTTTAGTTTCTATTATTCGCAAAAGTGTAGCACCACAAGTTAAATCTAATATAGGTAAGGTTCTCTCGGAATTTGAAAAACTAGACAAAGTAGAGGTTCTTCGTACTCTTAAAACAGCTAAAAAATTTCGCCTAATTTATGATAAGGATGCTCCTCCCTCTTCCTCTTCTTTTATTGATCTATTTGAAAAAGATTTGGAAATTTCCTTTTCAGTTAAGGAAGGTTACGTGTATGCCGAAAAAGAAAATTTAATGATATTTCTGTCTACAAATCGTGATCAAAACCTAATTACACAGGGTCTAGTACGTGATTTGGCTAGGAACTTGCAACAATTACGTAAAGAAAAATCATATAACCCGACTGAAATTTTATCAACTGCATATATTGCTAACTTAGAACAAGATGATGTATCTTCTTTATCTTTACATACATCCGATTTAACTTATTTAGTTAGAGTTAAATCTCTAGTTTTATCTCAAGAAAAGAAGGAAGATATTGAATATAAGACCATTGAAATTGATGGAAGAGAAATAAGTATATCAATAAATTAGGAGGATTTTTCATTTTTTTTTATAAATCTAAGTTTGATATTTTCATTGGCAATTTCGATGTATTTATTGTCTATTTCAGTACCTAAAAATTCTACGTTTAAATTAATACATGCCAAAGCCGTAGTACCTATTCCAATAAATGGATCATAAATAAGTGTATTTTTTGTTATACCATGTAATTTAATACACATATTTGGTAGTTTTTCAGGAAATGTTGCTGGATGAGGTCGTTTTTCTTGAATTGTATTATAAGGAATAAACCAGATATTTCCTCTATCTCTCTTATCTATTTTCGCAGATTTCCATCTTTTTATATTTGATTTATCCTGATATGTTACTCCCACAGCCAGTTTGTCAATAGCTATATCTCCTCTCTTGGTGAAGTGAAAAATATACTCGTGAAGATCACTTAGAAACCTCTGACTAATTATAGGTTTAAAATGGCCAATAGAGGAATCAGCTTTTATATAGTTATTTTTTCCTATATCCTCCATTTCGATAGATATTGATTTTATCCAATGGATTGTATTTTGCAATTTATACCCAGCTTCTATAAATTTACTACAAATTTCAAAAGGAAGTAAATAATCTGCCGGTCTTCCCCCCACATTGAGGAAAAATGATCCATCTTCTTTTAAAACCTCTAAGCTTTTGTGAGCGATTTTTTGTAACCATAAAAGATATTCATTTTTATCTCTTTTATCATTATATCTAGAATATGGCTTGTTAATGTTATAAGGGGGTGATGTTACTATTGCATCAATTTTTATAAAATTTTCTTTTTTTAATTGATTCATAAATTCTATACAATCAATATTATAAATTTTATTTACATGGATCATTGGATTATAGTTCGTTCGTGGATTGCTACTGATTTACTTATAAGATTTGTGGATTGGATTTTTTATAGAAATTTATTATAATAAACATATATAATCTAATTTATAACAAAACTTACAACCTGAATTTTTCTCATTATTCTGCATTTATTTTACTTTATTAGCAAGGTCTAATAATGGGTAATTATTTATTGATTAGCGTGTCAGAAAATAACAAAAAATTCAATTTCAGATATCTGAAGTATGGTTCTCTTGAAGATATGTTCAAGATAATACTGTCCTCAGCTCAATCTGCATTGGGTATTAGCTCATTGCTTTATTTTCTAAATTATAAGAACCAAAATCTTTTGTTTATATATAATAGTGCAATAGGAAGCAATTTAATACACTATAATATAGTGTCAGAAAAACCCCCAACCAAATTTATTCAGTTAAATAAAAAAAGTGGAGAATATAAGTATATTGATGATGTAGGAAATGATTCCCATTCTATCTATATACCAATTTTGGAATTAGAAAATACAACATTGGAATTTCCACTTAATTAATTAATTAATTAATTTATTTATCTATCTATTTCTCTATCATTCAATCATTTTTTCTTAATTCAACTAATAAGACACATATAATTTTGTATTATGTGTTGTTATAGTTATAGCAATTGATATAATAATATATTAAATTTATATAAAAATAACATTTATTTATAATTTTTCTGTTAAATTTATATAACTTATAAATCTGTGATACAATTACTATACTGATTATGTCTTACTCAGATTATATATCTTCATTGTTATCTTATCCAAAAATCAATTTGACACAAGAGGAGCGATCCTTGATAATGAAATTTATTCGAGGCCATGATCCCTCATTTAAAATTTCGTCTTATTTTAAATTAAGAAATCCCTCTCCTGATAATGGTGATGTCTCATCTTTGATTTCAAGACGCTTAGAAGATATTGGATTTATAGAAGTTACAAAAGGCAAGTTTCTAAGTAATATCAAAAATTATAAATTTACTACCTATGGATTATTTTATGTATTTCAAAATATTTCCATTTATCCTCCGCAATTTCTAATCAAGTATCAAGATAATATAATTTTGCAAACATTAGTATATCAATTTTTTAATGAAAAAACAATTAAGACAGGCACAGGAAGATTTTATTCCCAAATTGTTAGTTATCTAGAAGAGTGCTGTAAAGCAAGCTTAAATGCTATAGATGATATCAAATCGGCAGAAACAGAAGAAGAAAAAGTCAAAATTTTTGATAAGTTGAAGTTTGATTTGGAATGGTTAATACGAAGATTATGTTTTAAATTAACAATTATGTACAATGAGACTAATTTACTATCAATTAATCCAAATCTAAATGATGAGGTCAAAGTTACACTTTATGAGTATGAAAATAAAATGAAAATACAATTATCAAAAGACTCACAATTTATTGCTTTATTAAATAATTTACATAAGGACTTTAACGAAGGTTATAGCGAACTTATAAATTTATATAATGAAAATTCCGAAACCATAAATAAGTAATGGGAATTTGATAGATTATTATTTTAGTATTATAAAAAATAGTTCAAACTTTTAGATATAATTTATCAGAATACTCATTTATTTGATAATAAACCGAAAACTCCTACCATTTTTTACTTTCTTGATATCTTGAGTAACTTTTTCTCAGTTTATATAATACGGAATTAAAATTAAAATTTATTAGATTTTTATTGAATAGTAGTAGTAGTAACTGGTTTAATAGTTATTGAATAAAGTTTTTGTATTATTGCCTGTTTCTTAACTATGTAAAATACAATTTATTTTTCTATTGAATTTATTTGTTCTATATTTTTTGTATATCAGATTTAACTAAAGAATTTTTTCTTTCTCTATATGATGCAATAAAAGTTAATAATAACATTGCAAATAATAAAATTCCTGTTGCAAGATGTGTCGCTACTAGTAAAGCATGCAATTTTGAATATACCATGATCATACCTAAAAATATTTGAATAATAACTATGACCGCTGCTAAGATTGCAGTTGTACTTACGGATCGTGCGTTAATATATGCATAAATAGCTGTTGTAACAATAAACCCACTGGTAATTATGACCAACATCCTATGGATATGTTCAAAAAGGTAATGTGGATTTGGAATCCCTAAACCGTTAGGACATAATGGCCAATCAGGACATGATAGTCCTTGGTGGGATGAAGTAATATAAACTCCTATCAACATTATACTATATATTAAAGCAAGTGAGGTAAAAGATAGTAGTAACATTTTTCTAGGAAAGTGTTTGTTCTGTTGCTGTTTAGACATGGTAGTTTATTCTAAATATTTTTCTTGACCCCAAATAAATGTAAATCTATTATCAGATAA
>JBIOXM010000269.1:0-3242 GCA_044869655.1 Nitrososphaeraceae archaeon
GCTTACAATTCAATTTGAAAGATAAATTTCAATAATATCTTTATGATTATTCATTAAAAAATTTATTATTTCTCCATTATTTTTAAAATTTGTAACTCTTATATTACATTTATTTTGATTTAATTCATTGACGTAAAATACTAATATATAAGTTCTTAATTAATATAGTTAAAATAGTCATGTTTTAATTTTATGATTTTAAGGATATGAAAAAGCTCTCTCTATAAATTTATAATAGTATAAGGACATTGTCTTAGTTAGTTAGTTAGTTAGTTAGTTTATATAATTGGATCCCCCAACTTTGATTAGAATAGTATAGTTAACACATTAATAGTATTTCTAAAATTAATATGAAACTATAATAATTAAATTAAATTTCTTGAATTATATAATATATTACTTTATTATCCAAATAAATTAAGGTGAAGAATAACTTAATCCATTATTACATAAGCCATAACTAATAGTATAACATATACAGTTATCATTTAATCTCACATTTTGAAATGTAATCGGATATTCATTCTTATAACTATCTTTATTAGGAATTAGTACATTATGAGGGAAAAACGTAATTGACTCTGAATCATTTTTATCTACTAAACCAAACATAAGTTGAGAAATCTCTGTTTGATATCTTATAGGATAACTAAAATGGCCTGTTTTATTCCACCATTCAATTCCGGTAAATTGGTTTAAGATTTTATAATCGAAATTTGTATCTTTAATATTAAGATTAAATGTTTCTGATTTATTTATAGTTAGATCTGTTAATATAAAATTTATTTGGTAATTTTTTCGGTCTAGATGAATTATACGCTGATAAGAATGATAAATTATAGGTAAGATATTCTTAAATCGATATCTATTTATTCCCAAAAAAATTGCCTCAAAATAGTTTTGATTATCAAACTGACATATGAGATTTAATTCTACTGAAAAATTTTGAATATTAAATAGTTCTAGCAAATATAGCATCCAAGATTTATTAGGTATTTGATTTCCGAGATCTTTTTCTAGTTTGATTATATCAGATATAGCTACAACATTTAGTGGAAAATATAATTTACCATTATTAATCACTCGACAAAATGATCCTACCCAATAATGCAATGATATTATACTTGAACTATAATTCATTAATATATCTTTACAAGCTTAAATTATGTGTATAATTAATAGATTAAATATAATAATAAATTATATAATGTTATCTAAAATAGTGAAAATAGTGATCTTACATGATAGAAAAAGTTGTTGAAAATATGTTAATGTGTGAAATCAATAATAATACTAATCAGTCTCTTCAATATCATTACTGAGAAAATAACATGTTGTATACTCAGAATTTCGATTTTCAAATCTATATATTCTACAATCTGAAATTTCATAAGATTTTGAGTTTTGAACATTCAACAATAATTGATATTTAGGAATTTCAGAAATTGATTCATTTATTTTTCTTGTTATTTCTATAAGAATTGGATCGGAGGATGAGGTAAGAAAATGTCCTTCATATCTTGCAGTTTTACCAGGAAAAAAGAAAAAATCTTGAACATTCAAAATCCTATTTACCATTAAAAAATTTAAGTAATCTTACTTATTTAAATCATAACAAAAATATCCATATTTACTTTAGTATGATTTATATCGATTTAAATATTAGATAATTATTATATAATTCCGATTACTTCCGTAGTTTTTTCTATTACTTTTCTGAGAAATGATACCATATTGTATTGGTTATTTTTATATCAAATATAAATAATCTAGACGATTTTCATTGTCTGTAATTTTTTTCTTTAATTTTTATATGTTATTTTATTTTTTATATTAGACTATCTGAATAATCTATTCAAACTATTGTGACTATGCATAACCCTCCTCCTCCAACAAATGATTAATAAAGCAAAATTTATCTAGTTTGTAATTACATCATCCAAGTTTATACTGACGTTTTCATTGTTAGTATAATATTATTCATATCCAAATGTATTTACTTTATCAAATTTTTTATTTTTACATTATTTTCTTTAATAACTTTCTTAATAATTTTAAACTAGAGAAAAAATAGAGAAGAATTAGGAATTAATTTTACTATTCATTTTATATCTAATAAATTTTTTAAAAGTATTAATAAATATAAACTTAAATTTGTCTATCAATTGCAATATGAATCTTCAGTTTAATTTTAGAAGGAATTTTTTAGGAATGATTACTGTGTGTGGAATCTTTTTAGTTATTCCTTTGTTCGAAAATTCACATGCAGAAGATAATTCTGAGAAACAATTCCTTTTTAATTATTTTTATAATAATCAAGATATTGATAATCGTTATTTAGAAAGTGCTAATATAATTCCTAATCAATATATTATATATCTTCAAGATAATAAAGAAGAAAGTAATTCAATAGATCCAGTTGAATTTTATAATTCTGAATTGAAAGATACAGGAACTGAATTATTATACGTCTACTATGATGTAGTAAAAGGATTAGCAATAAAGATTCCTAATGAAAAAGTTTTAGAGCAATTAAAAAATAATCCGTTGGTCTCATATATGGGAAATGATAGGAAAATATCAGCCTTTATAGATACACATACAGAAAATCAAATTATACCCGCAAGTGTAGATAGAGTAGAAGATGGTGAAAGTTTAAACAATATTAACCCGAATTTTGTTGATGCTGATATAGCGATTTTAGACACTGGAATAGACTTAGATCACCCTGATCTAAATGTATTTCATGAAAGATCATTTATTCCAGGAACAATTAATGCAGATGATGACCACGGCCACGGCACTCATCTTGCAGGAGTTGCAGCAGCTAAAGATAACTCTTTTGGCATGGTTGGTATTGCTCCTGGAGCTAGATTATGGGCTATAAAAGTACTCGAAAGCTCAGGAATGGGAGAAATTTCTACTCTAATAAAAGGATTGGACTACATTAATCAACATCAAAATGAAGTTGACGTTGCAGTTTTAAGTTTAGGTTGTGAATGTGAATCAGGTGCATTAAATATTGCGATAAATAATTCAATAAAAGCTGGAATTACCATTGTAGTTGCTGCGGGTAATGAAGGAAAAGATGCTGGGACTTTTACACCAGCGAATAATCCGGAAGTAATAACTGTATCTGCAATAGCCGATACTGATGGAAAATGTGGAGGCAATGGGCCACCAACTCCCTATGGTGCTGATGATATGCTGGCAAGTTTTAGTAATTATGGTAATGTCGTAGA
>JBIOXM010000270.1:0-2258 GCA_044869655.1 Nitrososphaeraceae archaeon
ATTATTTGTTGTATAGATCTAGATTGTAAATTGTTAATAGGCTATCAAATTGTAATAGCGATTCTGTAGAATATATATGCCTTACCACGGGGTTCAGTTGGTTTACAAACAGATCATAATGGATTTAATTTAAATACTTATTGTGGTTTAATATCCAAAGAACAAGAAAATAAAAAGAGAATATAAATAAATTAATTAATAAAATAAAATAAAATAAAATAAAATGGATTTTGTAATATCTAAAAACATTTGTGAAATTTGTAGTCAAAAAGCAACTGCAGGAATACTAGATGAAACCCCGCAAATCAAAATAAGGTATTCATGTCAGGATCATTATTTACATCTTTATAAAAAGATCAAAGATCAAAAAAAGAAAGAAAGAAATGAATAATGACAAAAATATATCACAAAATTACTGAATCTTTCAAGATCCGTTCATAAGTAAACCCAATTGATAAAGATATATTCTTAGTATGAAAGATTTGGTCAGTTGAGCTAGTCGATCTTGTATTGCTGATTTATTTTAAAGTTACTTAGGAAAGTGAACATAGAAAAGAGGAATTGTATAATTTTGTTGAGAAAAATTAGATATAATTTAAAAAAAATAATTAATCAGTAGTTAATTTCAATATAAGAAAATTACAAACCAGAAGTTAAATTACTGGTTATTTTTTGTCTCATTAAATATGATCTGGGCTACATAATCATCTATTCCTAATATTGCAGCAATATGAGAAGGCCCAGTCTCTAATATCTTTTCAACAGTAAAACCAGCATCTTGTAAAATCTCAATTAATCCTTTTGAAATCTCTACAAGTTCTAATCTTTTATCTTTTATATTAATTATATTTTTTGTTGACGACGATGAAGGTAATGATAATTGAAAATCAGAATTTTTTGGGATAATATTATGGGTGTGTTTGTCTTTGTCTTATTCATTAGTTGATTATTACTATCAAAATTGCCCTCCATAATAATAATAAGAATATAGATTACAAAGTATATATTTATTAGATCTATACGTTCTATTAGATAGTAATAGTAATACAGTTATCTCACAATAAAAAAACGAGTATATAGAGATAACTAAATTGAAGCATAGATTTTTTTCTTCAATTTTTTATAAAATTATATTTAACTAAGAAAGATAGGAAATCAAAAATTTCTTCAATAGTAATTTTAATCCATACTTGTATTTGTTTTAATTGCAGAAATACCAGACGTATTGTACAAAATGATACCATATCAATAGACAATTCTACTTTCTCTTCTATGATTAATGCAACATTGGCATTCGCACAAGAAAATGACAAATGAATGATCTCAGTAAATGAAGACATACGAATGGACTGTTTTTTTAAGGATTGAAATTCAAATTTTAAAAACATTTTGTTAATCAATAATAATGGTTTTAACATTAATTATTTTAAATTTAGAAATCTAAACTTTGAATATTTCAAAGACATAGTCATTTAAATATCTAATAACTTCATTTAATAATTATCATGACTGAATCAATTAACAGAAAACTTCCGACATGGGATGAATATTACAAAAATGAAAAAATAGAGAAAATGCCTTGGTATAATGAAAACCTCGATTTGGATTTAGAAGATGAATTAAATGCTATGCACCTAAATAATGGAATTTTTTTAGATCTAGGTACTGGTCCTGGAACTCAAGCAATGGAGCTAGCAAAGAAAGGATTTGATGTTATTGGTTCAGATATTTCTGGAACTGTCATTGAAAGAAATAAGATTATGTATGAAACTCAATATCATAATATAAAATTTGTAGTAGATAATATTCTTTATTCTGATTTCAAAGAGAATTATTTTGATTATATATTTGATAGAGGTTGTTTTCATGTGTTTTCAGAAGAAGATAGACCAAAGTATTATAATCAAATTAAAAGAATATTGAAACAAAAAGGAATTTTGTTTTTGAAATGTTTCAGTATTGATGAGCCAATGAAAGATGGTCCATACCGATTTTCTCAGAATGACATCCATAATATATTCTCCAAAAATTTTCACATAAATGTGATCAAAAAAACAGTTTATCAAGGAACATTGGATCCTTTGCCAAAGGCATTGTTTAGTGTAATGAAGTTAATAAAATAATAATATCCATATCAAGATTTATATGTGTACAAATGTTTGATTAGATTAAATTATAAAAATTGTAGCATATTATAAATATCAATCTATAATAGTTATTGTTGTTATTCTTCGTCTTATTTAAATATATATTATTAT
>JBIOXM010000271.1:0-8567 GCA_044869655.1 Nitrososphaeraceae archaeon
ACACCAAAGTAGTATTAAAAAACAAAGTTCAGAAAGAAATAATCAAAATTTGAAAAGACCACCAAAACAACAACAACAAGAACAAATTCCCAAATCAAAAGAAATAAAAGCTAAATCTATGAATTCCGATAAAGTAAGGGAAAAAGGGAGTATGCTAGTGAATAGTAAATGAGTAGACTAAGATTATCAACTCTTCGAGAAATGAATGATCATGATCTTGAAGATAAGTTATTAGAGTTGAAAGCAGACCTTGCTAAATTAAGGTCAGAGGGAGCAAAAGGAACATTAAAAAAAGAAAGCTCTAGTATTCGATGGGCTAGAAGGGATATAGCAAGGATTTTAACACTCATTAATGAGAGAAAGGTTAAAAAAAAGAGTTAAGTAAAATATGAGATCAATCGAAAATATCCTTTATCACGAATTAATAGGATTAAAAATAAAAATATCCGAATCTTCACAATCCAACTTGAAAAACTTATCAGGTAAAGTCATTTTTGAGAGTAAAAATATGCTTATAGTACGAACACTTAATGGTATTAAAAAAATTCCAAAAAATAATATTTTGAAATGTCTTCTTTATCTTCCCTCAACCGTTTGCTTTATAAGGGGTACTCAATTGATAGGAAGACCAGAAGATAGAGTATTAAAGATAAAGAGATGATAATGAAATATGGTTAGAAATATTGGTGTTATGGTTTCACTTCCCAAAAAAACTTGTGATGATAAACAGTGTCCTTTCCATGGTAGCTTACCAGTTAGGGGGAGATTATTCTCAGGTATAGTAGAAAGCAACAAATCTGCTAAGATGATTGTTGTATCCAGAGACTATAATAGATTAGTTAAAAAATACAAGAGATATGAACGAAGTAAATCTAAAGTTCATGCTTTTCTACCTGATTGTATTGATGCGCTGGAAGGACAAAAGGTCAAAATAGCAGAATGCCGGCCTCTTTCTAAAACTGTATCTTTTGTAGTAGTTGAAGGAGACAATAAAAATGGCATCTAAGTCAAGAGCAGTATCAGCGAAAGGTGCTTCAGAATTTCGTCCCTATATCACTAGGGCATTACCAGTTACAGCAGAGCTTTTTTGTGCTGATAACACCGGAGCAAAGGTTCTTAAAATTGTTCAAGTAACGAAATACAAAGGTCGACATTCAAGAATGCCTTCCGGCGCGGTCGGAGATTTGGTCACTGTTACTGTTAAGAAAGGGCCAGCACAATTAAGAAAACAGATTTTTGGAGCTGTAATAATTAGACAAAAATATCCTATACGGCGGCTAAGTGGCATAAGGCTTACATTTGAAGATAATGCTGCTGTTTTAGTAACCCCAGAAGGAGAAATTAAAGGTACTGACATAAAAGGCCCCGTTGCTGCTGAAGCTGCGGAAAAATGGCCAAGGATAGCAAATCTTGCTTCCTCAATTGTTTAAATTATAGTGATTTATATGATAAATAAAAATACTACTTTAAATATTAAAAAACACATACTCGATAAGCATATTCGTTCCCCTCTTTCAGAAAATTTACGAAGTGAATACAATAAACGAAATGCACGGGTAATAAAAGGAGATACTGTAAAGGTGTTACGGGGAGAATACAAAAATGTCGAAGGGAAGGTAGAGAAAGTAAAGACAGCAAGGTCTACTCTATTTATTGAAGGCATTCAAAGAGAAGCTTCAAAAGGAGGTAAAGTAAAAGTTCAAATACATTCTTCTAACGTTATTATTACGGCTTTTAACTTGCACGATAAGAATAGATCGAATGTTATTCGAAAAATTAAATCAGCAAATCCAGGGGAAAAGAAACAGGTAAGTATTAAACCTCATTTAACAAAAACTAGACTTAAAAGAAACGTAAATGTTAAAAAGGTTCTTAAATCAAATAAAAAGAATATATCAAATTCAAATTCTAGACAAGAAAATAAAGGAGAACTTGATTATGATGGTGTTAGAAAATAACATGTTAGAAAATTATTATACGGAGAGGAAATAAATAGTGGCAAATAAAGGAGGAAGAACCACTGTAAAAAGACAATTAGCTCCTGTATTTTGGGATATTAATAGAAAAGAAGGACGTTTTATTCTACGGACCCATCCCGGAACACATCCGAAAAAATATGCATATTCATTAGGTGTCCTTTTACGGGATATATTAAAGGTCACGAAAAATATGCATGAAGCTAAAAAAATTGTTGATTCAGGTAAGGTCAAAGTAGATAATGTAATTAGATATAACATTCATTTTGCTATAGGTTTAATGGATACAATTGAATTAGTATCATCTCAAAAGATGTATCGATTAGTACCAAAGAATTCATTATTATTATCTCCAATAGAAATAAATGATAATGAAAAGGTACTAAAACTGTTAAAGATCAAAACTAAGAATATTATAAAAGGAAATAAAGTTCAGTATGGTTTTCATGACGGTAAAACTATTATTTCTGAGGCTATTTATTCGGTAGGTGATTCATGTCTTGTAAAAGTCCCTGACTTAGAAATTATTGATACTCTGAAATTACAATCGAATTGTATTGCTATACTAACACGCGGGGATAATGCTGGTAGCATAGGAAAAATACAAGAGATAAAAGAAGGGACTTTTTCTCTTCCTAAACGAGTGGTAATGAGAGTAGATTCTAGATTATTGGAAATTCCCATTGATATGATTATGGTTGTTAGTGACCCTGATGATGAAAATCCAAAGATAAAAGTGAATGAGTAATGTCAGAAAATATTAACAATTCAAATGAGAAAATGAAAAGGATAGATATTGAAAAAATTGTAATCAATATCGGAGTAGGAAAATCTGGAGACCCTTTCGAAAGAGCAAAGATGGCCTTAGCAGAATTGACAGGACAAAAACCTAGTCCCAGAGGAGCAAAAAAGTCTGTTAGGGATTTTGGTATTCACAAAGGGGAGCCCATTGGTGCAATGGTAACCTTAAGAAGACAAATTGCAGTAGAATTCTTAAAGAGGATTTTTCTAGCCAAATCAAATTCTTTTAAGAGAAGCTCGATTGATAATAATGGGAATCTTTCTATTGGAATTAAAGAACATATAGACATACCTGGAATAAAATATAACCCCGATATCGGAATCTTTGGAATGGATGTTTGTATATCTTTAAAAAGACCAGGATATAGAATTTCAAAGAAAAGACATCCTGATAAAATTGGAAAGAATCACAGAATAACAAAAGAAGAATCAATAAATTTTTTCCAACAAAATTTTGGAGTTGAAGTGATTTAATGCCTAAGCCACGCGAATATTCAGAAACAGGCAGGAAAAAAGTTCCCCATGGTAAAGGAACAAGATGGTGTAAAAGATGTGGAGCATTTAATGGATTAATTCAAAAATATGATATAATGTTATGTCGACAGTGTTTTAGAGATGTAGCAATAAATATAGGCTTCAAGAAATATGAATAAAATATATATTAATAGAGAAAAACTAAAGAAAATAGTTGAGAAAATCATGCTAAGAATATTTAGAATTAATATCGTATTGGAGAATAATTTCTAAATGCCATCATTAAATATCGTTTCAAACTTGTTTAATACATTATATAATAATGAAATGAGAAGAAAAAAAGAATGTCTAGTTATACCTACCTCCAAATTTGCTAGTGAAATTCTCAGAGTGATGCAAAAGTATCGATATATAGGAGAGTTTGAATTGATAGATGACAATAGACTAGGAAAATTTCGAATTCAATTATTAGCTAAAATAAACAAGTGTGGAATTATTACCCCAAGATATGGTGTAAAAAAGAATGAATTTCTAAATTGGGAAAGACAGTTTTTACCCGCTTACAATCTAGGAATATTATTGGTTTCCACAAGTAAAGGAATAATGTCTCATACTGATGCGCAAAGTCAAGGATTGGGAGGTGTTCTTATCGGATATGTCTACTAGTAAAGCAGCGAATCAGTCTGGAGAAGTTATCATTCCAGAAAATGTCAAAGTTATCAAAGAGAAAAACATTATTATTGTAGAAGGTAAAAATGGCAAAATTTCCAAAGATTTTACCAAAATACCTATAACATTATCTTTTGAAAATAACAAGATCATTATATATCCTCCTGGTCAGAGAAGAAAAGATTTGGCTTTAATAAATACTGTCAAAAGTATTATCTCCAGTATGATCAAAGGTGTAGAAACTGGATTTACTTATAAACTCAAAATAATATTTTCTCACTTTCCAATATCCGTTAAAGTCAAAGATAAAAAAGTAATTGTTGAAAATTATTTTGGAGAAAGATCTATGCGTATATCGAAAATTGTTGGATTAACACAAGTAGTAGTCGCTGGGGAAGATGTTATAGTCAAAGGACCTAGTTTAGAAGATGTTTCTCAAACAGCCACAAATATTGAATCTTCTACCAAAATAAAAAATAAAGATCAAAGAGTCTTTTTGGACGGTGTTTATCTATATGCAAAGGAAGATGGAATGTCATAATTTAATACCTTACTCTTTTCTTTTTATTTTATATTTCAATCTGCAATTGAGTTCAATTAAACTATAACATTAACCTAAAACTTGTTTCTTGCAATAAGAAAACATTTTTATTTTGATTAAAAAAATGATAGTTGAATGCCGCTGTAGCTCAGCATGGTAGAGCAAATTTAAAGCGAGTTCGCTTTAGAGCTTAGCTGGCTGTTAACCAGTGGGTCATCAGTTCGAGTCTGATCAGCGGCGTTTATTTTTTTTATAATAACGCTTTGTAAGTTTTTTTATTATGAAAAATGATTGTATTAATGTTATGTTACCTTATTCCATATTTTATTAGGTTATCTTATACATAATTAAGAATAAAAAAAATAATCTTTCAATTTGATATAAAAAAATATTATACATTTAATTCATTAATCTTTAATAATCTGCCAAGTGATCCTATTTTGATGAAAGCTGTTATACTTGCCGGTGGCTTAGGGAAAAGATTAAAACCTTTAACAAATGATCGACCTAAACCTATGATAGAGGTATTAAACGTACCCATAATCGAATGGCAACTTAAATGGTTTAAAAAACATAATATTAAAGAGATAATTATATGTGTTGGTTACCTTAAAGAAAATATTATTGATTATCTTGGTAGTGGTAATAAATTGGGTATTAATATTGGATACATAGTAGAAGATAATCCTCTTGGAACGGGGGGAGCTCTAAAAAATACGTCTAGTCTTTTAAATTCATCAACTGATGATGGATTTTTTATGACAAATGGTGATATACTAACAAACATTAATCCACATAAATTATGTGGAGATAAAATATCAAGTATTGCAGTTGTTCCTCTGAGGAGCCCCTATGGAGTAGTTAATATTGATAATGAATCTAATGTAATAGGATTTGATGAAAAACCTGAAATTCCAGACAAATGGATCAATGCAGGTGTCTATTATTTTACAAAAGATGTATTTGAATATTTACCTGATAATGGAAACATAGAAGTTACTGCACTTCCTGCTATGGCTAATGATCAAAAATTAAAAGGGATGAGATTTAATGATAATTTTTGGAGATCAATAGATTCTCATAAAGATATAGATGAAGCAGCAAAGGAACTTCAATCATCAAATTTAGTATGAAGGATAATTCCAAAATAGGATATAATATTGGTACACTTTTATCAATTGAAGATATTTTAAGATTCGCCAAAAAAATAGAAGAAAAAGAAAATACAGATTCTCTATGGGTACCAGAAGCTTGGGGAAGAGAAGCCTTTGTATCGTTAGGTGCCTTATCACAAGTAACTAAAAGAGTTAGGCTAGGGACCGCAATCATAAGTATCCACTCTCGAACGCCTGCTACTGTTGCCATGGGAGTTTCAACATTAGATCTATTATCCAACAACCGATCCGTTTTGGGTTTAGGAGTAAGTACTCCTGCATTGGTAGAAAATTGGCATGGGATAAAATTTGAACATCCGCTTGAAAAACTAAGTGAATACATCCAATGTATAAAATTAATTATGAATGGATCTAAGATAAATTTTAATGGAAAATATTATAAGATTAATGATTTTAAGATATTATTCAAACCACCTAGAGATGATCCTCCAGTATATACTGCAGCCATTAATGAAAAAATGATAAATCTTTCCTGTGAATTAGCAAACGGTGTTTTGCTTTATTTAAGACCTAAACATGAATTACCAAAAGCTGTTGAACATATCAAAAACAAATTGAAAAGCAAAAGTAAGAAAGGATTTGAGATTTGTTGTGCATTTATTACTGCAGTCTCCGATAAGGAGCCAGAGTTGGCTAGATTAAGAGCAGCAAAGACTCTGGCCTTTTATGTAGCGATAGGAAAGTATTATAATAGATTTTTAAGGGAAAATGGTTTCGAAATAGAAGTAGAGAATATTACTGAAGAATATCAAAAGAATGGACTTTCAAATCTTCATAATTTTATTTCAGATAGGATGCTTACGTCTTTAACAATATCAGGTACCAGAGATGAATGTATCAAGTCTTTAGAAGAATTTAATGAAAGTGGAATATCGTTACCAATAATCCAAATAAATCCAGTTGGAAAGAATCCAGAAAATTCAATTAGGGAATTAATCTCTACATTTTAATTGAG
The DNA here is from genome assembly GCA_044869655.1 of Nitrososphaeraceae archaeon. Taxonomy (GTDB): domain Archaea; phylum Thermoproteota; class Nitrososphaeria; order Nitrososphaerales; family Nitrososphaeraceae; genus TH1177. The sequence continues at coordinate 6,592 of JBIOXM010000271.1, forward strand.
AAAAGTTTCGGTGGTTGGAGGTGTCACAAGTGAATTTAGAAAAGGAACAGATATCGATATTGTCCATATTGCATTAGAGTCTGCGCTGAAGTTATTGAAAGATACAGGATTTCCTAGAAACTTGATTGACGCTGTAATAGTATCTTCATGTTCCCCGGATCAATACTTATCTAGTGTAATAGCAGAGAGAGTGGGGGTGACACCAAAGATTTCATACAGAATTGATAATTTATGTAATTCTGGAACTAATGCAATAATTTCTGCATTTTCTTATATCGCGTCAGGCTTATGTGATTCCGCCTTAATTATTGGAGTTGAAAAATCTAATACATTAGGCAAAATTTTTTCAAATGATTTTTCAAGGGGCCAATACAATCTACCAATATTTTGGGGTTCAATATTTAAGAAAATTCATATGAAAAGATATGGATCAACCGAAGAGCAAATCTGTCAAATTCCTGTTAATAATTATCGTAAAGCAAAGAAAAACAAAAATGCCATTAATAGGTATAAATCTGTAAATCTTGAACAGGTTTTAAATTCAAGAGTACTAGTTGAACCACTTAAATTATTGGAATGTTGTACTATTTGTGAAGGTAGTTCTTCAATTTTGCTTATCGCAGATGAAAAGTTTTCATTTTTCAAATCTCAAATAACATCAAATAAAAGAAATTGTGAATTGATTCCAGTATTAATCAAAGGAATTGGTCAACAAACCAATTGTGCAAGTTTTAGTAATGCAATTACAGATATTTTTGCCGGAGGTTCAGCTCGAATGGCAGCACAACAAGCATATAAAATGGCTCGGATTTCCCCCACACAGGTGGATATAGCAGAAATTCATGATGCTTTCTCTATCTTGGAAATACTTGGATATGAAGATCTGGGTTTTGTCAATAAAGGGGAGGGAGGAACATTTGTTAATCAAAATAAAATTGCTATAAACTTAAGGGGAGGGATAATTGGATGTGGTCATCCAATAGGAGTCACTGGAGTTGCACAAACTGTAGAAATATTTGAACAATTAGGGAAAAAAGGTCGTAATTTAAAATTAAACAAATCTCCTCATATAGGAGTTGTCCATAACTTAGCTGCTGCCGGAACTTCAGGGACAGTCCTCGTTATGGAGGGCTAAATTTTTAATATAATCTAACATTTTCCTTGAAGCTAAAGAAAAAAATCCTGTATACAAAAAAAAATAATCATCAAAAATTTATGGAATACATAGAGAGTGGAAGGTTTGTGCTTGCTTATTGTAATAAATGTAGAAAGACTATTTGGCCTCCTGCAGACAATTGTAGATTATGTCTGAATAAGCTTTCATTAAAAGATTATAAAAACAAAAAAGGAAAAATCCTAGAATACTTTCTGGATAAGTTTACTGATAATAATACAAATACAATAATGATATTAGTAGAATTCGATGAAGTAATACTTATTGGATCTCTAGATCAAGACAAAATTAATACTGCTAATATTGAAGGAAAAAAGGTAAGAATGAAAAAATGTGGATTTATTAATCAAAAAATATTTTATCACTTCGAGATTGTGAAAAATTAATATATTAATTAATATATCTATTTGCTTATTTTATTTTTATTGAGTTACGATCGTTTTGTAGATGAAAGACTGTTGACTAGTAGAGATGCCTTAAATAAATATCAGATGAAAATCAAGTTACAGGATATGGACGAGAATGCTCGTGATTATTCTCAAAGATTTGGCAATAGAATTTTAGTACGAAAAATAATTTTAATGACAAAACATAACAGTACACAGGAGATTGAAGAAATTGAACTTGATGTTGAAGAATTGGAAAAAAGAATAAAAAGAGAACGTCTTTTTTCCTCGTCAAATCGATGGGTAGCCCAAAACGAAATAAAAAATGGTTATATTGTTGCAACACGACACCTAGACCTTTTGGCAGATGCAATAGCGTTAGATGTAATAGTTTTTGATTAAAGAAATTTAATTTT
>JBIOXM010000272.1:0-7859 GCA_044869655.1 Nitrososphaeraceae archaeon
ATTTGTCTAATTTGGTCAATTACTTCCTTTAAAGTCATTTGATAGCATTGTTACCAAAAAAATTTAAAGCAATATAATCTAATGCTTCCACTAATCCTTTTCCTGATTTTTGAGAAACTACATAATTGGCTTTTGATTTTACTACTTCATCAGCATGATCAAGTGCAATACTAAAAGCACAAAATTGGAACAAAGGAATATCAGTTTCACTATCACCAATAGTTACTGTTTCGGAAGGTTTTATTTTCAAAATATCTAATGCTTTTGCAAGACCAGTAGCCTTGTTTATTCCTATATTGTTAATATGAAAGGAATATTTGCTATCGGTTAGCTCTACACCAACCTTCTTATCTTGAAGGATTTGTTTCCCCAATTCAATATTAAAAGTTCTCTCTAAGACAACCTCCGTCATTCGATCAAAAACATTTTTTAATTTGACATTTTCCAGTTTTTTACTTAAAATTCTATATCCATTAATACATTGGACTTTATTTCCAAGAATGATATGCTGGGTCGGACTGATAGTAACGACCCCCCCATTTTCTCCAACAGCTATTTTAGTTGTTCCAGTAAAAACAGATAAAATATAGGCTTCAATCGAAGAACGTCCTGTTACATAGATAATTCTATAACCTAATTTTTCTAATGTTCGAAAATTTTGTACAGCAGGAAGATGGATAATTCCTCCACCATTTTCCGTCAATGTACCGTCAATATCGATGGCAAAAGCTTTAAAAGAAGTCATCGGATATAATGTTACGGAATATCTATCCTTCTATTAAATCTAGAAGTAACATTTATTCTCCTTTTACTTCTTCTCTCGTTCTAAACTTTGGAGTTATTCCTAGGGAACTGTAATTTCCAGTTGAACACGTAAAACATAGTTCTTCTTCTGCTATACCTATTGCTTTAGCAAGATTTTTTGTGTCATTATAAAATACTTTATCGGCACCAATTAATTTACTTATTTTTTTATTAAGACTAATTTTTTGTCCTTCAGTGAGAGATTTTTGATTTGCTAATAATTCTTCCATAGAAGGAAAATCGATTCCAGCATAACAAGGAAAGCGAACAGGAGGGTAGGTAACAATCATATAAATTCTATTGGCTCCTGCTTCTCTCAAAGTATGTATAATCGAGGCAGAACTTGTACCTCGAATTATACTGTCATCTATTATTACCACATTTTTACCATCAATAATGTCCTTGATCGGAAGTATTCCTTTATTGATTTCTATTCTATCATATTGATATGGTTCTATAAAACTTCTTAATGCACCTTTATTGATATGCCTATCCTTTACTAAACCTTCTTCAAAAGGTAATCCGGTCTCTTGTGCATAACCTAGGGCAGCGGGCCTTGCTGAATCAGGTACAGGAATTACAAGGTCTGCTGAAGGAATCAAAAACATTTTTCCTAAGATTTCCCCCATTCTCTTTCGAGCTGCATATATATTCACACCTTCCATAATACTGACTGGATGAGCAAAATAGGTATATTCAAAAGCACAATGGGCATGGGGTTTTTCAGAAGAAAATGTTTCTGTTTCCAAACCGTTCATGCTTATTTTAATAAGTTCTCCTGGTTCAATATCTCTGATAAGATAAGCTCCTACTGCAGAAAAGGCACATGATTCTGATGCAACAATATATGTATTTGTTTCTTTGTGAAATCCCAAAACCAATGGTCGAAATCCTTTGGTATCTCTTGCAGCATAAACATATCCTTGATCAGTCAAGAAGGTGAAACAAAAGGATCCTATCATCTCTTCTTTCAAAATTCTGATTGAATCACTTACATTCATCTTATTAGAAAGATGCTCTACAAGCCTTTTAGCAGCAATAAAGGTATCACTCATTGTTTGGGGGGTAAATGTACATCCGCCAACCATATTTGCCAATTCCTCAACATTTGCAATTGTTCCATTATGAGCAATACATAAATCTTTGATTTTTAATGGTTGAGCATTCTCTATTGTACTCTTTCCAAATGTAGAATACCGAACATGGCCTATTCCAGCATTTGAATTATACTTTCTAATGAGATTTTTAAAATTATCTGCATAACTGGAAACTAAACCTAATTGTCTAAAAGGTTTCTTATTAGGTATGGCTATTCCCCATGATTCTTGACCTCTATGTTGAAGAGCTCGCAAAGAATCAATAAGAAATGGAATTACATTATGTTGATCTAAAGAAAAAACACCGACAACCCCACAATTTTCTGTTACCATTTCGATATACCATTACTTATGCCATCAAAATATTTTAATGATATGTCAAGTCTATGAATCTTTGAATAAAAACTTATATGCAGAGTGTGATTCATTGGTATTTCATAATGGATGAAATATTTTCATAATATTTTTTTGCAATTTGCATTTCCAAATTTATGATATTTTTATTATTCAATCTAAATGTTATATTATCTCCATAATCCATTACTTTTCCAATTTTTGAGTATATTAAATTTGGACATTTAGAAAATTCATTTTCAAGTTTTTCTGCATTTTTTGTTGCAATGATAAATCTAGATGGAGTTTCAGCAAAAAGAAGAAAATCTACTCTTTTACAGGTATTAGGTAGCCTGTCCAAGTCAATACTGAGTCCACAAGAAGAACCAAAAGCCATTTCAGCCAAGGCGATAGCTAGACCACCCTTTGAACAATCGTGACAACAACTAATTAACTGTTCTTTAATAATTTTTAAAATTATTTTAGAGTTATTTAAATCATTATGCAAATTTAATGGTGGCACCACTCCTCCTTTCACCCCATTTAAAAACTCAAGGTATTCTGAACCACCCATGTAATCAGATGTCATACCTATGATATATAACGTATCGTCGGAAGTAGAACTAATTTGAGAAATACCAATCTTATTTTTAATAATGCCTAACATTCCAATTACAGGAGAAGGTTTTATCGCTCCAATTTGAGTCTCGTTATAAAAACTCACTTTTCCACCAACTATTGGAATTTTATTGAAATTGCTAAACTCCATCAGTGCTTCTATGCTTTTTTGAAAGGACCAAAATATTTCAGGATTCTCAGGATTGCCAAATTGTAGATGATCAACTATCCCTATTGGATCTGCTCCAACGGAAGTTATATTTGCCCGGGCTTCAGAAAGACAGGTTAAAGTTCCTTGATAAGGATCATTATAACATAATTTAGAATTTCCATCTAATTTTGCCGCCAAAAATTTATTATTATTTAATTTAAGGACTGCACAGTCTGTAATTCCGGGCTTAACAATGGTTCTTAGTCCTATTTCATGATCAAATTGTTGAAATATCCAATTCTTGAATGCAATAGTAGGATTACCTAACATATGTAGTAACGTTTTATTCAGATCGTGTGGAGGCTTTACGAAAAATTTCTTGACTCGCAAATCATCAATATATTTGGGCTTTTTACCATTTCTGTTTAACAATGGAGCATATGCAACCAAATGGGAAGGCATATTTGCAATGGTTTTTCCATTCTTATTTATTACAAGATTTTTATGATTCTTAACTGTTCCAATTACAGCAAATGGAACCTCATATTTTTCAAGTATTTTTACAAAATTATTGAATTTATCCTTGTTCGTAATATATAACATTCTTTCTTGAGATTCTGAGATCATTATTTCTTCAGGTTCCATATCGCTATATTTTATAGGAACTTGACCCAAATCAATTTCAAAACCTTTATTCAAATTAGCCGATGTTTCCGAAAGGCAACAAGAAAGCCCTCCTCCCCCTAGATCTTTAACAGCTTTTAAAATATGAGCTTCTATAGCTTCTTTTGTGACTTCCATTAATAACTTTTCCATAAATGGGTCAGGAATCTGTACTGCTGATCTATTTTCTATTGCTAATTTCTTCGAGGCAAATGATGCACCATGTATACCATCTCTGCCTGTATTACTCCCTGCAAGGATGAGAATATCATCTTCTTGGATAATATTTCTTATCAAATTCTTTCTTTTTCCGAGTCCTATTGCTGCAACATCTACTAAACAATAATTTGTGAAAGATTCATCGAATTCTATTTCTCCTCCTACTGTAGGAATTCCTATACAATTTCCATAGTCAGCTATCCCTCTTACTACATTTTTCAATAGCCATTTAGATTCTGAATATGATTCATTATTTGTTCTTATTGATGGTTTTTCCTCATTTGAGGGAAATGGTGAATTGATGTGTCCAAATCGTAAAGCGTTTAGTAAAGCAATTGGCATAGTTCCCATAGAAATAATATCACGAATTATCCCTCCCACTCCAGTAGCTGCACCGCCATATGGTTCTACAGCCGAGGGATGATTATGACTTTCAATGTGTACACTAATTACATCACCATTACCTATATCAATGATTCCTGCATCATAACCGGGTCCTTTTATGATTCTGTCCCATTTGTTGGATAATAATTTTACATATTTTTTAGAGGATTTATAAGAACAATGCTCAGACCATTGTGCTCCAACAATCTCCTTTTCTAAAAAATTTGGTTCACGGTTTAATTTTTTTTTGAGATAATTTAATTCTGATGGAGTTAGTATTTCCAAATATTATCTATGATGATTTGACTATTTATGAGCTTATTTTTTTATATATGCGATTAATGAATCAAAAATTTTCAGAGCCGAATTTGTTAATCCAAATACTTTCAACTCACTTTGACATGTCCTTTCAGGATGGGGCATAATTCCTAAAATATTTCTGTCCTCATTAGTAACTCCAGCAATGGAGTCGATAGAGCCATTAGGATCGTCATTGTGGTAAGTAAAAACTATTTGATTTTTTTTTTTAACCTCTTTCAATTGAGCTTCGTCTAAGATAAATCGTCCTTCTCCATTAGCAATAGGAATTTTAAATGATTCATTCATTTTAAATTTAGATGTAAAGGGAGTATTTGTGTTTTTCACCATGAGATCTGTCCATTTGCAAATGAAATTCAGGGAATTATTCTTAACCAATGCGCCAGGGAGTAACTGAGATTCTACCAAAATTTGAAAACCATTACAAATTCCTAAAACTGGGACTCCATCATTGCCCAATCTTTTAACTTCTTTTATTATTGGACTATGGGCGGCGATTATCCCCGCTCGTAATCTATCACCAAAAGAAAACCCCCCCGGAATGACTATTGCATTGTAATTATTTATTTTGTCTTTCTTATGCCATATGAAGTCAGTTTTTATCTTGTAAAACTTAGTTAAAACATAATAAATATCCCTATCACAATTGCTTCCAGGGAAAACTGGAATTCCAAATTTGAGCATTCGAATGATTTAAAAATACATTTTTCGAGATTAATATTTTTGGATCTAAGAAAAGGTAATTTAAAAATATCCTTTAAATTGATAGGATTATAAGGTTTTTAGTTTTATAATATATTTCATTGCGATGATTGAATCAGTAAGGGATATAATGATCAAAGATTTGCTCACAATATCTGAAAATGAAACTGCTTTGAAAGCTGCTCAGATAATGAGTGAAAAAGGAGTAAGCTCTTTAATTGTTTTAGCTGATAATCAACCTATTGGAATTGTTACAGAAAGAGATTTTATAAAAAAGATTTGTCTAAAAGAATTACAACTATCAAATGTAAGAGTAAGAGATATGATGTCCAGAATAAGAACATCTGCATCACCTGATACTCCTATTGATGTTGCAGTTCAAAGAATGGTAAATAATAGGATAAGAAGATTGCCTATCATCGAAAATGACAAAGTTGTAGGTATAATTACTGTAACAGATTTAGCCAAGTACTTACGCACTATATTACTTCTGAATAATACTCTTTCTTCAAGCCTTTTATCTCAGAGTAATGTGGAAAATTATTAAAATCTATCAAACTTTATACTCTTAAGGTTTGTAATAATTTAAAAATTATTTATTAGAACCGATGTTAATTAGACAATCACTTACTATTGGATTGAATATTCTTAAATCTTCACACATTTTTTTTACACTCGATCTTGCTTCGAGAGAGTTTTTTGCATTTACAACTAGCTTTAATACCTTTGCTGTTCTAACAGATTTAATACTATTATATTGGTTCTTTAAAATTAAATCATGATAAATTGTTTCTCCTTCGGGGTCATTTATGAAAGGTTTGTTCTCTATGGTAACGATAACATTAAACTCTCTCTGCGACAATAATCTAACCTAATTCTTATAACTACTTAAATATATTTTAATTATTGGCAAAGAATTAATTATAGTAATAATACAAAATCGATGATATTTATGGTCATGTAGCTCAGCCTGGCCAGAGCGAAGGTTTTGTAAACCTTAGGTCGTGGGTCCAAATCCCACCATGACCTATAAGTTAAATTAATTTTTGATTTATTCAAGCTTCTCTCCATAATGCATGAACTTTTGCTAAGGTAACAAATCCAATAGCGTAGCCTAACTGAACTGATATTCCAATAAAAATAGACCAATTTTCGGGAGTAGGATATCCCATAGCATATTGAATCATTAATGAGGCATGAGTAGTAGGGGCAACATAGGAAACATATTGAAGAACTTCGGGTAGCTTATTAATGGAATAAAAAACTGGTGGTAATATAGCTAAAAAAACATTAACAAAAGATATTATCTGAGTAGCATTTTTCATATGTAACATATGTGAAGATAAAAAGAAACCCATACTCGAAGTCGAGATCCAAACAATAAGAATTATAAAAATAAGTAATGGAATATACAAGAAGTAAATTCCTATATAAAAAATTAAGAACAATAAAACTATGAGTGCCGGAAATCCAAATAAAATTTCTGAGAGTGCAAGACCAGTCATATACATTAATGGGGATATAGGAGATGCTACAAACATATCTTGAATTTTATATTCGGTTTTATAATATGTAATATCTTGACCTAGTGCTAGTCCATAACCAACTAAAGCCATTACAAGACTTCCGCTTATTGCATATTGTGTATATTGTCCATCGCTAATGATAAATAAAACAAAGAGTAATGAAAAAGGAGTGATTGCAGTAAAAATTAGCGAAAGAGGATTTCTTCTTAACCATAATATACCAGTTGTATATGCTATAATTAATATCTGATAAACTTTTAACATATAGGTTTTATATTGTAAACTTTGTATGTTACGGTTGAAATAGCGCTCCATCTTTCTTAAACTCATATTAATTCACGATTTTTTATAAGCGATAATTATAAAAAGATATTTTTTTAATATTTAAGTACTATTGAAATTATTGCATCGAGGAAAAGTCAAAGATGTTTACCATTATAGAAAAAATAGAAAAAATAGCAATAATACTTTGTTATTTGTTTTCTCTGATAGAATATCTGCCTTTGATATTAATATGATTCAAGATATTCCAAAAAAAGGTGAAGTTTTATGTAAATTTGCAAAATTTTGGTTTGATTCTCTCGATGTTCAAAATCATATGATTAAAACTATTGATGACAATAAAATGCTAGTAGAACAGCTTTCCATGATTCCAATTGAATGTGTGGTAAGAGGTTATTTTTACGGAAGTCTAATTGATAGATATAAAAACAATGAAATTGATTGGAAAAATTCCCCAGACTTTAAAATTTTGTCTAGCAATTTCGATCCATTAATAGCTTCAAAACTATCATCACCAGTATTTGACCCTACAACTAAATCTCTTAATCATGATATTCCAATCTCTGAACATGAAATAATTTCATCTAATATTGTATCACAGAATGATTTTGATTTTTTGAAAAATAAATCCAAAAAACTTTATCTGGAAATGAGCAAAATTGTAAACCTAGCAGGATTCTTAATTGCAGATGTAAAATTTGAATTTGGATTTAATAGGAAAGGAGAAATAGTCTTAGGCGATTCTCTTGGTCCAGATGAATT
>JBIOXM010000273.1:0-2370 GCA_044869655.1 Nitrososphaeraceae archaeon
CAAAAGGTAAACATACTATCGAATTTAAAGCCAGTTTAATTTGTCCTGGAGCTGATTGTTTAGCTCCTAATTTCGCTCAAGATGTTAAATATACAATAATTGTAGAATAGGCTTATTCTATAAACAGGTTATCATAATTTATACTGGTCTCTATGACTATTTTTTTAAAAAGATTACTGTGATCTTCAATGCTTTTTTTATTAGAACAGTAAACTAAATAATAATAGCTCTGCTTAATAGGTACGGTATCATTAATAATAATATGGAGCTTACACATCATTGTAACAACTAAAATTAATGATAACAATAATTATATATTATTAGTAGAGGACGAAAAAGATATACTCGCACTTTTCTGTGATTATTTACAGTATGCAGGTTATAAAAAAGCTTCTTTTGACAATCCCATTGATGCTTTAAATTATATTAACAAAAATGATGATGATAAGAAGAATCTTTATGCTAATTGTTCACTTGTTATAACAGATTATAGAATGTCTCAAATGTCTGGAATAGATTTTATCAATAAAATAAGAGAAAAGGATACTGATTCCAAGATAAAAATTATGCTCATTAGTGCATTTATGAAAAGTGATTTAAATGTCAATGTTATGTTAAAGAATCTAAAAATTGATAAAGTAATTGAAAAGCCTATACATTTAGAAACTTTAAAAGATGAAGTAAAGAAACTTTTGTTAAATTAAATAATTTAGTATAAACAATGTAATTAAAATAAAGACAAATAATAATAAAAAATCTACTGTCGAGCAAAATGAATTTATTGTTGATGCTAATTTTCGTTTACTTGTAATAAAATATAATGATTATGTCTTCAATGCTAATATAGTATATTGAATCGTATGTAGAGAATATGTTTATTGTCTACTACTAAAAATAATAAAAGAATAATGATAATAGATAATGATACATTTTGCTTTTATTATTATTATTATTATTATTGCTACCACACAACATGAAAATATGTAAACCTCATTGCTTAAAATGATTTTAACGTCTATACTTAAAAGAGGTATCATTAATTCTAAATTATATTACATGAATAAATCTACGCTTACATTATGACTCAAACTTCATAACAAGTGTATCATTGGATAATTTATATCCTAATTTTTCATAAAATGGTCTATTTTTTTCTGAACAATATAACAATATTTTTTTACACCCATGGTTTGAAATAGCATAACCAGTTGCATAATTTACAAGTTTAAAACCGATTCCTTGTCCTTCATATCCTTTTCTTACAGATACATCTTCTATATATCCAACTTGCATCCCTTTATTGATAAATTTTGGTTCTACCAGTAAGGTAGTTGTACCAATTATTTTGTCATTTGTGTCATCTTTTGCGACAAATATTTTATGAAAAGGATTCGACTTAATCTTTTTCAAGATATTTTTAGCATTGTTATTATCAATGTCAGGTGATAGTAAATTTTCTAATACGTCTAAAAATCCTTTATCTATATCATCATATTCTATTTCTCGTATTAATATCATAATAGTATGACAAGATTGATTAGTAAATATAGTTATTAATTTGAGGAATTCGCATCTAATTTATTTAGAATTCTCTTGTTCTTTATCTTCTATCTTTGGTAAATCAGAATAATTTACAAAATTGTAATTTTCTTTTTCTTGAAGAAATCTTATCATTTCAATTTGGTCTGACAATGCCTCATCGGGGTCATGAGGAGGATGAATGGCCATTCTAAACAAACCATACGACTCTCCATCAATATTAAATAAATGAGTATAGAATTCGTTTTTATTTTGTTTTAACGTTTCTCTATTCTTCTCCTTGTCACCTGATTTATCCCAATTCAAAACTGGAGAAAGAAGATATTTTTTTCCTTTTTGAATAAATTCTAAATCAGACATTGACTCTGCTGTATTAAATTTCAAATCCTTCAAAGCTTGAATAGCTTGGCGACTCAAATGCCATGCAGGTGGAATAAATGTTGAAGGTGTAGGTAGTTTAGCTGAAGATAGAATCTCTAAACCTTGTTGAATTTCCTTCTTTTCTTGCTCTTTTGACTGTGAATCAAAATCTTCTATCTTTCCATCTATTTGGTGATATAAGCCATGTAATGTAAGTTCAACAGTATCTAATTGACATAATGATGCAATCTGATTACAAAAAGCAGTATCATCTTTAACATTGTATTTTTTGTTATAGAATGGAACAATACTAAGATTATATTTGACTTTTAAATTATCAAGTTCATTTGTTATTGTTTGTAATTTTTGCGAACAAGAAGGATTTACATCATGAATAGTAATAATTCCAATTTTTTTATCTATCAATTATAATAGGCAACTCTTTATTACTTATAAAGATACCAATTAATT
>JBIOXM010000274.1:0-3191 GCA_044869655.1 Nitrososphaeraceae archaeon
AAATTGCTAATTGTAGTAGTAGTATTATCTTCATTGTTGCTATTTTGTTGATTAATCCATAGGTCAAGGTTTGGCATATCTCAAACACAAAAACCATCTTTTATTAATTAGAAAGATACTTTGCTAGAGGGAGGGAGAGGTACTTTCTGAATAAGATTATAGAAGAATCTTCCAATGTACCAGAAGATAAAGTTTTGGATAGCGTTAAGATTATTTTTACCTCTTAAAATTTATGAATAACAATTCGAAGGGGAAGGGGTTTGTGATGTGAACCCCTCGATAAAGTGAGACATTTGTATTAATAAATTATAACAGTATAATGACAAAATCTAATAAATAATATGAATTACCAAATCAATTAAAAAATAAAAACAATAAAAAAGAAATTCTAATTAATTTTATATCTCGATCAATAGCTAATTATTATTAAAGCTACCATTTAATAAAATATGGTTCTTAGAATAATCTACATCAATAGCTATTATTATTGGGACTGATGTTGATTCTTTTGCTTTTTCTAAGATTTTAGGAAATTCTTCAGTAGATTTAACATGGTATCCAATGGCTCCAAAACTTTGAGCTAATGTAACAAAGTCAGGATTATTGAATCGAGTAAATGCACTTCTTCCGAATTCATGAATTTGTTTCATAGAGATCATACCATAATCTGAATCACACCAGATAATGACTATTATTGGTAATTGTAAACGAACAGCAGTCTCCAATTCTTGAACATTCATCAAAAAGCCACCGTCTCCACACATGACAACAACTTTTTGATTTGGCCTGACAAGTTGAGCTGCAATAGCACCAGGAAGTGCAAAACCCATCGAACAAAAACCATTAGGGATTAGACAAGTATTTGGAATATAAGTATTGTACGTTTTTGCTATCCATAATTTATGAGCTCCAACATCTGATATAACAATATCATTTTCTTCTAAAGCATTTCTTACATCAATGACTAATTTCATAGGATTAATTGGATAAGCGAAATCATTTTTGAAATTTGATATTCTTTCTGAAATTTGTTTTTTGATTTCTCTAAATGTATCGGGTATTTCAAAATATGGTGTGTCTAAGGAATGTAGATTTTTATTCTTATTGATTTTTTTTCCCTCTTCTACTTCTTTTTCTTGAATCAATTCATGTAAAATTGCATCTACTGTATAACCTATATCCGCAGCAATCTCAATGTCTGGAGGATAGTATGTTTCCACTTCCGCAGATGTAAAATCGATATGAATAATTTTTTTGTCTAGATTTCTATTCCAATTTTTTGGGCTATATTCTACTAGATCATATCCTATCGCAATAACCAAATCACAATCTCTCAATGCAATGAGGAGGTTATCTTTATCCTGGATTCCAATTGTTTGTAAATGTCTTCCAGATTTATCTGATATTACACCTTTCGCCATGAATGTATTCATTGAAAATATACCTGTTTTTTCTACAAATTTTCTTATGTTTGAGCTAGCGCTTCCTCGTATACAACCGTTTCCTATCAAAATTAGAGGTATTTTGGCACTCAATATCATTTTAACTGCCTTTTTTATCAGACCCTTTTGTGGCCTGGATCTTAAGGTTCGTTTAGGCTTTTTTATTGGTTTAATATCTGATTTTTCTTTGGCTATATTCTCTGGCAGTTCTAGATGTACTGCACCAGCTTTTTCCTCAATTGAAATTTTAAAAGCTCTTCTTACTAATTCTGCAATAACCTCAGCATTGTGAATTGACCATCTCCATTTTGTTATAGGATTAAACATAGATATAACATCCATATTTTGATGAGATTCTTTATGGCGTAGGTTAGAATCTGTTTGTCCGGTAATGGCCAATATAGGAGATCTGTCCATATTTGCATTTGCAACACCTGTTATCAAGTTTGTTGCCCCAGGACCCAATGTAGATAGACACACTCCAACTTTTTGTGTTATTCTACCGTAGACATCGGCCATAAACGCAGCTCCTTGTTCATGTCTTACTAAGATAAACTTTATTTTTGAGTTTAATAGCGAAAACATTAAATCATTATTTTCTTCACCAGGTAAACCAAATATGTATTCTACTCCTTCAGATTCCAAGCATCTTAGGAATAGATCGGATGCCTTCATCATTATTTGACTATACTAGTGGATCACATAGTATTTCATTATTGATTATCTCATAAAAGTTGAATTTATCTAAAAGCTAGACTCTCAAGTATATTTTTTTATATTTTCGAGTTTATTTAAATGGAAGAATTATCTTCGTTTGTGTTAGTATAATAGCCATAATATTTTCAACATTTACCAGTTTGCGTTCTTATATGATTTATTATTTTTGCTCTAAGAATTCAAAAATATCTGAAGAGCCAGAAGAATTAAATACAATATGGCAAAGTCCTGCAAATAATTTGTCACCATATTCAAATGTAAGTCCTTCATCAAGATTTTTATTTTTCTATCAGCAACTAATACCATTCCATCAATACATCCTGCTCCCAGAATAAATGTCATATTTGAAAGCTTTGAGCTTAATTTCCATTAAATAAGCTGTTTTATATTATTGAACATTAATTAGCTAAAAACAATATTTTGAATATTCCAGATTTAGCTGTTTGCAATATCCGCCGATTTTTACAACCTTATAAATCCGACTTGGAGTTACTGAACCTTAAACGATAAGGTTATATCTTTTGTATTTTATCCACATTTAATGTCCTTCTATATAATCCTCTGGAATTATACTGATCAGGGAATAAAAAATGTAAAAGAATCTCCAAAACGAGCTGATGCTTTCAAATCTAAATTAGAAAATGCTGGTGGTAGACTCATAGATACATATTATACATTTGGTAAATATGATGGAGTATCAATAGTAGAAGCGCCTAATGATGAAGCATTAATGTCTTGTCTATTATCTATTGGAAGTCAAGGTAATGCGCGTACTATAACTCTAAAAGCATTTACCTATGAAGATGCTACTAAAATAATGGAGAATATACAACAATAATCTAAATATCCTATACTATATTTTATCAATAAAAGATTTGATTTTTTAAAATACTAAAGAAATTTAAAAAGTTTTTGTATATTCTTTACATTGAATAAAAAAATTCCATTAATTGTAGGAATTCTTATTTTTGATGATGTCGAGATCTTAGATGTTGCTGGACCTTTTGAGGTATTTGCTGTAACTCGTTTAAA
>JBIOXM010000275.1:0-2016 GCA_044869655.1 Nitrososphaeraceae archaeon
CTACTAATTGTTCTCCTGTTTGCGATATACTACATAATGCAGATCCTAAAGTGAATATAACAAAGCCCAACGTGTATAGCTTTATTCTACCGAAGATATCTGCAAGACGACCAAAATTTAAAAGAATTGATGCTGTAACAAGAGAATACCCTATTACTATCCAAACCATAGTAAAAAGAGAAGCGCCAAGTTCTGATACAATAATAGGCAATGCGATAAATATAATATTTGCATCAAGGGATGCAATAAGGGTACCAAGGGTAGTATTTCCTAATGCTATCCATTTATAAGAAATAATTAACCTATTTCTCTTACTAACTGAGAAGTCTGAGTCTACCAATTAAGTACTCTTTAGTTAATAAAGTATTTGTATTATTATATTGATGCCTATTAAAATAACAGAATAAATGTTTAATTTATTGGTAATAAAAATTATTTTAAAACTCTATTATAGTGGGGAATATTTAAAATGTTGTGTTATCTAGTATTTGACAGAACTGAATAATAATCTGTTTGAAATACATTATGATATCATATAATCAACTATTAAAATAACTTTGATATCTTTTTAATGCTATATGTTTTTTAAATTCTTCTAATTGTTCTTCTACCATTGTTTTAGCCTCTTGATGATTGGTAAAATAAGGAGATAATACGGCTTTTGTAAATTGTTTTATCTCATCTTCGTTTAATATATTATTGGCAATGTTATGAATTCGATCTACTACATCCATAATTTCTACAACATTATCAATAAGAAAATCTTTTCGAGATGGTTTTTTATATTTTGCATTTATAACAGAATTGGGAAAGTCATTATAACCCCCAAAACCGCTATTATGAATAGAATGAGGTGGTAACAATCTATAGTCTCCGTCTTGTCTACTGAAAATATCATAATTGATAGAAGATTTTTTTTTATAAAAAGAAGGATCATTCTGAAAATACTTGCCTTGAACTCTTCCTATTTCATAGTCAATGTATCTTACATACTTCCCTTTTCCTTCATGTAAATTTGTATTATGTCTTTTAGAGCTTGAATTTCTAGTGAACGTTTGTGAACATATTGTACACACCCACGTCTTAAGTTTTTGTTTCATTCTGATAAATAATAGATTGTTATCTTAAAGTGTCACACTGTGTGACACTAATATTCCTTCATGACATAGAAGATATTGGTGTTAAGTTTTAAAGGCGCTACTAAACTTTTAAGGAAGTTAACTATTTAGAAAAATAAGAGAAATGAATGAATGATTTGTTTATGGCTAACCATGTAAATTACTCTATAACCTTTTACTACCTAATAATGAAGAGGTATAATTACATCATTAGAATTAACAAATCAAAATGTAAGAATATTATGTTTAGTGGAGCTAATTCTTTCAATTCTGATGGAATCAGACCTAATTTCTAGCCTGGGTTTAGTTAACAACTAAAAAAATCAATAGTTGGGAAAAGTTAAAGTTGTTAATACTAATATTTCATATCAACAACAGTTTCCCTATTTCTTTATCACTATATCTTGTTGAATCAGTCCAAAGATTGGAGTATTTCCAAAGTGATTATTTACCTTAGTTGGGTCAATCCAAATACTTATGACATTATTATTCATTGACTTAATACTAAGTGGAACATTATTGACAGGACCATTTTTCATGGTTACTGTAGCAGTTCCGTTAGCCTGATAATTTTTATCATCTACTTTTGAAATGTCTGCAAGTGTAAAGTTATAGATACTATGTTTATGCAATGCAGATCCATTTAACATAACCATATCAAATTCTGCTTCAAATGTAGCGGTTGGAAGATTATCTTTATTATTCTTGCTAACAGTTGGTGTCGAGAAATCTGGATTTGATTTATCAGCATTAGTTAATGCACCTTTCCACAGACCTGATAATATCCAAGCAGGTGTCCCACCTTCATCATTTTGAATACTGGAAATTGTTCCCCCTGCATATTGGCCTGGGCCTGGTTGTTGTTGTTCCATACCCATTCCACTGGAAGGCATTCCCA
>JBIOXM010000276.1:0-2168 GCA_044869655.1 Nitrososphaeraceae archaeon
TTCCAGAATTATGTATATATTGTTTGGAATAGTGAAAATAAAAGTAACTCTAAGGATTATACAAATACTGGTTTATTTTTTATAACAAGTTCGGATTATGGAAAAAATTTTGATAATAGCATCAGACTAGTTAATGATAATTTTGGAGAATCACAAATATCAGTTCTTAAAGATGAATTAGTTATAGTTTGGGCAGGATTACATTCAAAGAATATTAATAATATATACTTTTTACAAAGTGAGAATAATGGTGTTACTTTCGAGGGTCCGTCTATAATTCTTCAACAAGATACTAAACCAAACGATAACAATTATTCTGATAGAATTAATAATCCTTCCAATGTAGAGATAGCCAACAATGACCATTCATTTGCAGTCTGGGAAGATATAATTTCACAAGAAAATCAGGACATTTTCCTGGGTTATATAAAAAATAGTAATCAATCGAATAAAATAATAAATTTAAGTAATAATTCAGGTATTTCGGAGTGTCCTTCTATAGCTATTTCTAATAATAATATCTATGTTATATGGGAGGATTTTACACCTGGTAACCATGAAATCCTCTTTACTAAAGGAGCAATTAATAGTAATTACAAATAAGAGTTACGTTTGAACAAAATTAGCATAATTTCGAATTTAATTTAACTTTATTTTTTCTGATAAACATTACAATTTAGTATCTTGTAAAATCAATTCGTTAATTGTAACTAGTTTGATTAATTCACCATTTGGATTCGTTTTTATCTCTCTCCATGTAGTTATAGGTAAAACGATATGAACTAATGAGCAAGTTTCCATAATAATCAATTCATTTGTAATGAGTTCAATAAGATTTTCTAGAATAGGATTATGCCCCACTAACAAAAGTATATCAATGTTATCGGATATTTCACTAATTACATGTCTGTAATGATTTGCATCGGTTTCATACAGTAAGTCTGATAGATGAATATTCTTATTATAACCAATAGATTCTGCTAATAAGTTAGAAGTATCTTTTGCTCTCTTAGCAGAGGAACTAATTATTAAGCTAGGAATTAGTTTATTATTTTTTAAGAACTTAGTCATTTTATAGATATCATATTTGCCCCCATCGGTTAGTGGCCGCATCTTATCAGGAACTGATGTCTCCTTCTCGCGTGATTTAGCATGACGAAGAAGTAATAAAGATTTCATAAATCTTCTTTTTTTTAATTAGATAAATTTCTATCTAACATTAATATTCTTTTACCGGTAATATAAAAGATGAATCCATCTGAAATATTGCAACAAATCATTTATTAATTATTATAATCCCATTTTTAAATATTAAAAATATATTTATAAAGAATTTTTTTATTGCATTTGAATTAGATTATTAAAAATTGTATCGGAAAAAGGTTTCCTATTATTTCATTCTATAAGAAATTAAGTTACATGTTAAAAAAGATCTATTTTGAGATGAAATAGTGCTAAATATTGACTATTTTATCTTCAATATTTTCTTGTAATTTGTTAATATGAATTAATAATCATATTTGCAATGATAATAAACCAGAATTCATATTCTGTATTTGAAAAAATCGTTAAGAAACTTACCTATCTCAAGCTGATTATTCAAGGAGGCCTTCTCGTTGCTTACAAATCTTTATCTTTATCATCAATGATAATTATTTTTTTGCCATCCTCATTAAAAGTATAGATAGTAAATGGAAAATAAACATAACTGTTTAAGTTTAAAATAATAAGAAGAGTTAGCATGAGAAAATTATTGCAAGTCCGTAAATCATATTTTTAACTTGTGATTAATAAAATCTAAGACAGTACCTTTTATCTTTTAAATAAATCTTTTTCTGTTATCCATTAAAAAATATAAGATGGTTAAAAAATATGTATCTCAAATAATCTTATCGATTCTTATATAAATAACTAACAATTGTTCCAACCAAAGTAAAGGATCCGATTAGTGCGGCAATAAATACAGTATCTGCGACTGATGCCAGTGGTTCACCTATAACTGCTACGAATATTGCATAAACAAGGATAATAAACCCAATTAAAGCAAATAGTCCTAACATTATAGATTTAAAACCATTATTATCATTTTGATCTCCAAAGGAAAAAGTTTTTTTAAGTACATTTCTTCCTTCTTTTCCTGCTTCTGTTAAAGATCCTGTTATTTTTCC
>JBIOXM010000277.1:0-11141 GCA_044869655.1 Nitrososphaeraceae archaeon
CAGAAAGCATTATCCATACTCTGTCTTTTAAGAAAACAGACATATTTTTCTTTATACTAGAAAACCTAAAAGGGTTTCGATTTTAATCATGTAATAATCCTTTTCCGAAGTGTGGAATGTCTTCAAATAGCTATAAATTTATTATGATCAAATATCAAATTATTTAGATAGATCTATTACTTTTGTAAAAACTACGTATTTACCTATATAAAAATAGTTCCATACATTTATAAATATGGTTTTATAGTGAATAAATAAATTATCCTTTTCCTTTTTATTTAATTGGATAAATGATAAAATTGGATTAGCAAATTGATTAGTTTCAATGAGAATTGGCTGATATGTAATGCGCCAAATTAACAATAATAATTTATCTTTAATTGAGAATTTTTATATGTATCCACAAGAAGAGAGCATATAAAAAATCTTAAATAAATAATTATTCTAATATAACTATTCTAAGCATTATATTATTGTAATTATAAAAATTAAAAACAATTACCATTAAAAATTTTTCTGTCTATTTTAAAATAAACCATACAAGTGGTCATTTTAATATATTTTTTTACTTGTGATATTACATTGGATTTTTTGACTATTTAGATGTTTATTTACCCATTTTTACAAGTCTATTAAATTCATTACTAATCATTGCGATAGATAGTAAACAAAGGCAGCAATAGAAAAAATTTTTGGTATATTTTATACTTGACTATTCTATTTAGAATAAGAGATATGATTTAAATTTATAAAAAGTAACTAATAAGAATTAAACACTTAAATTATCAGAAAATTTAGGTTTTCATTAAAGGGCCGGTAGTTTAGCCTGGTAGAATACCTGCCTTGCATGCCATCGACGCAGAGGAAACGTAGGTGGTCGTGGGTTCAAATCCCACCCGGTCCATACAATCATCCATAATTACTTTTCTTTCTCTAATAACTTTTGAATAATCTTCTCCGCAATAACATTAGAAGCTAAATCTTGAGCTTCTTTAGTTTGAGCTCCTATATGAGGGGTACAAATAATATTTGGTAATAGCAATAATTTTTTATTAGTAGCCGGTTCTACTTCAAAAACATCTAATGCTGCTCCTGAAATTTTTTTTGTTGTTAAAGCATTGTATAATGCGTTTTCATCTACTATTTCCCCTCTTGAAGCATTGATAAAAAAAGAAGTAGATTTCATATTTGAAAATGTAGATTCATTAAACATATGTTTAGTATCAGATGTTGAAGGAACATGACATGAAATAAAATCAGAACTTGCTACTAAGGTATTAAAATCCGTTGTTATCATACCAACTTCATTTATAAATTCTTGTTTAATAGGAAAGATATCGTAACCTAAAATATTCATACGTAGTGATTTAGCAATTCTTCCCAGGTTCCTACCGATGTTTCCAACCCCTACAATTCCTAAATATTTACCTCTTAATTCGATTCCATTCAGTTCCTTTTTCATCCAATTTCCTTTCTTCATTTCACTATCTGCTAATGGTATATTCCTCGCTAATGAAAGCATCAATCCAATAACTAATTCGGCAACAGCATTAATTGCCGATTCAGGAGAGTTTATTACTTCAATATTTTTCTGTAGAGCTGATTCCACATCTATATTGTCCAGTCCCACTCCTACTCGAGCGATTATTTTAGCTTTTTTTGTGTTTGAAATAACTTCCTCCGTGATTTTGGTCCTACTTCTAACAACAATTACATCATAGTTTTCAACTTCTGATAATAATTCCGAGTGCGTTATGGATGGTTTCTCGACCACATTAAGCCCAGCTTTTTTTAAAATTGTTATTCCTATTTTGGAGATTGGGTCACAGACTAAAATCTTTCCAGTTATTTGCATGGATAAAATTTTTTGAAATACAAATATAATTATTACTTGCGTTACTTATAATCAGTAAATTAACAAGAATAAAAAAGTTTTAATCAGTAGAGACAATTTCTCCTCTTAAATGGTCCAAATAATAAGTTTTATTTAGTGAGGGTAAATTTACTTCCCATCCAAAATGACTGCCTGTAGTAACTGTGGGATTAGTTTTGCCAATATACTTCCCTATGAAGTTAGTATCTTTTTTTGATTCATATATTTCACCATTTCCTTTTATATAGACGTATTTAGAATTGATTTCGTTGAGATAGTTGGACGATAAGTTTTCATGTTTAAAAAGAATTAAAACAGCAGTGTCGTTAGAGATAGAGCGGTAATTAATAGAAGATCTAGTCAAAGAATCTATCAGAGCTAGATAAACAAAATAGGTAATTACCGATGCTATGGCTAATGATAATAGAACTCGCTTTATCATGAATTGATTTCATATTTTTATTAATTTATTTTAATTGTTTAATACATTAAATAATACAACTTTTTTATATTCACTATTGAAAAGCATTGAAGAAAAATTATATGCATTAGGATTTAAGTTACCTTCTCCTCCTAACTCATCTGGTTCTTATATTCCATTGGTTGAAGTCAATGGTCTAATTTTTGTTTCTGGACAAATTCCTTTGGATACTGGTTCGAATCCTGTAACAATAAAATATCAAGGGAAAATAGGAAAAGATACAACTCTTGAGAAAGGTCAAGATGCAGCAATCCTTTGTACTCTTAATGCCCTTGCATTATTAAAAGCTCATTTAGGAAGCCTAGATAAGATCAAAAAAATAGTAAAGTTATCTGCCTATGTAAATTGTACTGAGGCTTTTTCAGATCATCCAACTGTTATTAATTCAGCATCACATTTTCTGGAAAAATTATTTGGAGAAAAAGGAAAACATTCAAGGATCGCTATTGGAGTAGAAAGTCTTCCATTAGGAAGCACAATCGAGATAGATTTTATAGTTTCAATTTAGACTTATTTTATGATATTTTATTCTTATTTTATTGAAGGTAAAGAAATGATATCTATTGAATAAAAGAAATTCTTATATATCCTTTTAAAAGAATTTGATCATATTTTAAAATGTATAGACAGTTAGCGGCGACCTGGACTAGTATGTGGAAAACTAATAGCGAGGAATTAAAATCTAGGGCGATTGGGTGGAGGAAGGAGCTCTCAATTCATCGAATAAATAAACCTAGCAGATTAGATAGAGCAAGAAGATTAGGTTATAAAGCCAAACAGGGTATTGTAGTTATTAGAGCTCGAGTAGGTAGAGGAGGAATGAGAAAGCAGCGTCCAGTAGCAGGTAGGAGACCTAAACATAGCGGAGTTATTCACATTAAGCAAGCAACAAATATGCGATTGGTAGCTGAAAGAAGAGTTAATGAAAAATATCCAAATATGGAAATAATGGGTTCTTATTTTCTCTATAAAGATGGCAAACATTTATGGTATGAAGTAATATTAGCAGATCCAAGTCATCCCTCCATATATAAAGATAAAGAAATGCGAGGAAAATTAAAATCTTTAACTTAATATTTACCAAAAATATTTAAATAAATCACAATTTTGTGATCGATCTTATTTGCTCGTTCAATGTATATAATTCAGTTTTGTTTATGTTCTTATCAATAGTAATATAATAGACTAATTCATTAATATAAAAACTAATAATATCCACTTTTTTATTAGAAATATAGATGAATTCAGTTTCTCCTATGGATTTTTCATAGTTTTTTCTAATATTATAAATCATAGAATGAATAAACAATTCGTTTCTCATTTCTTCTGTTTTTAAAAAAGGGTTTATGCCAGTTCTAAGTTGGCCTGCTAGTGTTCGACCAAATTTATTTGTTACACCTACATAACGAATTTTAGATGAGAGTTCAAGTATTTTTTTACAGTTAGTTTTATATTCCGATTTTAATTTGGACAGATTTTCAGCCATAATATATGTTACGAAGGACAATATAAAATAGTTTATGAAAAATAAATGCTTAAAGATAGAATTTAAATTTAACAATTTCTATTTATTGTAAGGATGACATATATTGAAGTGCATGTATGGCATCTAACTCTTTTAGACTTACTTTATTCATAGAAATATAATTACTAAACTTTGATATGTATTTTTCTTTTGAAGGAAAAAGAAGGCAGGATTTCTTGATTATGTTCTCATAAGTCCGAAAAGGAAAATAAAGCCTCTTAGCTAAATTCACCATCATTTGCTTTGTTTCTTTATCAATTATTCCTAGTTTCCAGCTTAAAAAAATATTATATCTGATATCAATCATTGCTTCCGAAAGAAGATTATAATTGGAATCAAATGTTACTGCAATTTCATCATCCGAATTAATGATATTTTTTTTAAAAAATCCAAAGATTTTTCCAATACCTTTCATTCCAAATTTTTCTAATTCTACTGCGCGTAATGCTCCAATACTAGCAGCGCCATAAACTTTGAAGTTTGTATTTTTGATAACTTGGAAAACTTCAATCGGAGAAGGGGGATATTCCTGAAGGAAAACTCCATCTATTAGAACAATATCTCTTCTTTCTGTTAGTAAATTTAAATTTATAAAATCACCTTTTTTTGCAGGAGGTCGGAACTCAGCATCAATAATTTTTTTTGCTTTGTTTATCGATAGTGATGGTCCCAAATAAATAATTGGTAAATTCATTTCAAGGAGCTCCTCGCTCTAAAGCCCATAACAGACTTCGATATTTTAAATGTCTCAAGACCAGGAACTATAGCTCTTACTACTGGTATTTTTATTTGGGGATTTGTTAAGTTGACTATTATAGCCTTCTTTAATCCTACTTCTTTAAAAAATTTTATAATTAGATTAATATCTTCTAAAATATCTTCATTCTGATAGGTTATTATATTAGAAAAGTTAGTTGTCTTTTGTGAAGACATAAATTGCCATGCATTTTTATCGTCTGTATTATTCTCATTATAATGTATTTTTCTCAGATCATCTCTGGCTCCTTGAATATTTGCTGCTCTTGTTTGAGAAACTTCCGTTATGGCTCTTGTTAGTGCAATTCTTTTATCTGGATGAGTGCCATGTCCCTCAGCCAAATAACCATAGTCATGAGATATCCACTCAACACATGCAACATTAAAGGTAGGAATTTTAATATCTGTAGTAATATCCTTAATCACCAATCGAATATTAAATTTTGTGAATTTATCAATTAATTTAGTTACTGATTGAAAATCCTCTTCTAAAGAAATTTTTACATCAGGAAATATAGAATTATCATCTCTAAACTGTTCTTTGGAAATAGGATTGATATGATAGCCATGTCTTTGGAAATTATGATAAATATTATATAAAATGTGGAATGGAATTGCACTTGCACGTAATTGAGCTAAGCTTATTGCATCTCTTTCAATGACTTCGCATAAGGCATGGCATACTGCTTCTTCAAAAACGTTGCCGGATGCTAGCCCATTAGTATGATGAAATGCAAATGGGTTAATAGAAGGTGATGATGGGGAATATCTGAATAATGCTAATGCAGCCGGAACTAAGATATTTTCCTTATTAATAATATCATAGCCTTCTACATAATCCATTAACATGTCGTTTTGAAAATCAAAAGTAAGTGGTTCAACAAGCTCCTCCGGATGTAAGATATTATAAGATTGTTTTAGTTTACTAAAAGTTCCATTAATAAATTTTCTGTAATAGTTTGTAGGTAGAGATGAATAACGTTCGATGCTTTCCATAATTGCACTTACTTTTGCATGTTTTTTCGTAGGCCCCTTTCCGCTATATACCCAAATATAATCTTCTGTACCAGGTAAAACACAGGAGTAATTAGGAATGTATAATTTATCCATATATGTAATATCTGCAATTCTAGTAAGCCCAATTTTTTTACCTATTTCTGAAACACGATCAAGAGTTTTTTCTACAGGGATAACTCTTGATGTTCCATTCTGTGTCCATTTTTTTTGACTGCGAAATATCAATACTAAAAAAATTAATTAGTAAAGTTCTTATCAATTTTACTAATTTAACATTACGATTATATAGAACTTCTGTATTTTTTTTCTCTATCTTGATTTCGCGACAGAAAGAAACAGAAATAATAAGTGACATTCTGCTCAGGGCTGCCAGCGAACCTGACTTTCGAAACTTACTTATTAAGAATTCATCGGAAATACTAGAAAAATATAATATTTCTAATGAAGCGAAATATATTATTAAGAAAAGCATAGTTGATTTCACTCAATGAAAAATGTATTATGAATCCAGGTCAACTATTTTTGATCTACCTTAGTTATTATTGGAAGACGATATAGGAATTGGTTTGTCCCCCGCCTCTGACTCACAACTATTCATAGATATAGCCATACACAAAGGTGTATTTCTCCTAGTGCACTCTCTATAACGGGGTTCCCGGATACTTCAGCTAAATATTCGGTAAGTAATATAATTAATAACCATTATTAAACAATTATGTATCGATATTACTACAAAAATACATTTATTTTACAATCGATTTTTTATTTTATAGTAAACTACATGAAATTACAAAACATGTGGTTCAGTTTAGCATTCGATCTTTAATAATGGGGATAAATTTAATTCAAAGGCCGATAAAGGAATATGTAAATTGAATTTAGCAATCAAATCCGGTTTAATCTCTCCTATAACTCCTATGGGTTTACTTTCATATAATATCTCAGCACATCTACCTTCTAAGAATAAATTATTATTATCATTTCTTCTTGTTGAAATATGCTTTCCAAAATTTATTTTAAAAATAGATTGTGCTATGGCTTTAGCTTCTGTATAATTTGATTTGTTGGAAGACGCAATTATAATTCCTAAATTCCATTGTTCCAATATATTATTTTTAAAATTAAATGTTTTTCCGATTTCGAATAATTTTTGAGGATATTCCTCATGAATATTGTAGGAAAGATTTTTTATTAAAGAGGATAATATATTAGTTCTAAGAAATTCATGTTCTTTGCTTTTGCTTTCATTTACTTTAATTTTTTCAAGTAATCCTTTATCTTCTAAATTGAATATTGTAGAAATAGTTTGATCTAGTAAGGTAAAATTCACCATCTCTAAAAATCCAAGCCCTATTAGTGTCTCCTTTATCTCATCAATTTTTCTAAAGTATTTATTTCTTGCACCTGCAGAGATCAAAAATGAAGGTAGAGTAGGTTCAATATTATCTATGCCATATCCTAGTGCTACTTCTTCCACAATATCTATAGAATTTATTATATCGTTTCTGTAAGATGGAACTAAACATTTTACTTTTTTCTTGTTTGTTAGTGAAACATCTATTCTACATCTATTTAAAATTTGTCTAATCTCTTCGGCTGATAAGTTTAATCCTAAATAGCTTTTTATAACATTTGTATCAATTAAAAATGCATTATCTTTAAGAAGTTTTAATGAAGAAAACGTAAGTTTATCATTATGTATAATTCCTGAAAAAATTTTATATCCTTCATCATAAAGATAATAAGCAAGGATTGCTAAAATGCTCTTACATGTTTCTAAATTTGTACCTGTTATTT
Organism: Nitrososphaeraceae archaeon; assembly: GCA_044869655.1. GTDB lineage: Archaea > Thermoproteota > Nitrososphaeria > Nitrososphaerales > Nitrososphaeraceae > TH1177. The sequence continues at coordinate 7,450 of JBIOXM010000277.1, forward strand.
CTATCAGTAAATTATGACTTTTGTCATTTATTTTCGTATTATTACTATTAATGATGGGAGGAAAGGATATAATTTGATTATTTCTATCGACAATAGTAGGATATTGTTGCAAATTTCTAAATAAATTTCTATATTTTTTTCCAACTTCTAGAGTGGATAAAATTTCAGGAAATTTAAATGGTTTAGTTTGATCTAATGGTATAAATGATACATCTTGACCTTTTGTATTATATGTTAAAGGAAAATCAAATGTATTAAGATCATGGATACCTATAGCAGCTTTTTTTCTTCCTCTTGCTATTCCATTATGAAGATCTTCTTGCATAGAAATTAATTGATTAAGAATAAAATTATTTATTTTCTTATTTTTAGCAACAAAAAACAATAGTATAGGTCTTATTTTTTTTACCTCTGGATCTAAGGTTATTTCATATGATTTAGTAGAACAATATTTGAAAATCGGTAAGCCCAATTTCTCATTTAGCAAACCCTTTAAAGATCTAAATATACCTGTATCACTAGAATAATCAGGACGGTTAGGATTATATTCGACTCTAATTTTTTCTTTATCTATTCCTTCAATATCTAATCCTAGAAATGGAAGCTTCTCTAGTATTTTTTCAATATTTTTATTTGGAAAAACACTTTTAATCCGTGTCTTTAATATATTTACAACTGGCATTTACTTAAACCTCGCAACCATCCAATTTTATTATTGTACAGGTCCCTTACATCTGAGATTCCATACTTTAACATGGCAATTCTTTCTATACCTCCTCCCCATGCTAAAACTAAGTTTCTTATGCCTAAGGGTTTTACTACTTCAGGCCTAAAAATGCCCATTCCAAATAACTCGATCCATTTATTTAAATTATTGTTAAAGATCATTGACTGTAGTGATGGCTCGGTATAGGGAAAATAAGTTGGCCAAAATTTTATTTTTTTCATTCCAATTTTCTTATAGAATTCCGTTTGAATACCCATTAGATCTCTTAAAGTTATTTGTTTTCCTGTTACTACTCCCTCAATTTGATTAAATTCCACCAGATGTTTATATGAAACCTTTTCATTTCTGAAAACCCGACCGATAGTAAAAATTCTTGCTTCATCTGGTTTGGTTTCAGACAGATATTTTAAAGTCACAGGAGTAGTATGTGTCCGTAAAACAGGTTTTTTAGCTATTTTGATGTTCCATGAATCCTTCCATCCTTCTCTATGTGTATCAGAAATTTTTTTTATAAAGTTTTTATTTCCTAATTCTGGTTTAATTTCCTCTGATAAATAAAATGTATCATGCATATCCCTAGCAGCATGATCCTGAGGAGTAAACAAAGCATCAAAATTCCAAAAAGCGGATTGTATATATTCCCCATCAATTTCCACAAATCCAAGACTCGTAAACGCTTCACGTATTTCATTAATCAGTTCCGTCAAAGGATGTTTTCTTCCTGGATTTGCCATAGGAACGTGGGCGTTGACATCGATCGGACGAAATCTCAATGTCTTCCATTTTTCTCCTATAAAATGTTCCGAAGCTAAAGTAGTAATATTTTCTTTTTTGAGTAAGGTTTTATCATTCATATTTTTCAAATCTATTTGAGTTTTAATTTTTTTTCCCAGATTAGTAATTGATACTTTTTCCTCCTCTTTTTTAATTTTAATCAATTTAGGCCTTTTTATTAGTAACTTAAAGAATCCCAATTCGGAATTAGTTAAATCCGCCTCTCTGACATATTGAGACGAAAAAATTTTGTTCAAGAGTATCTCTTCTCCACTTGCATTTTCGAGATTATTATCTATTAGGTTAAAAGTCAACCCTTCTGTTTCAGAATTTTTTATAGTAATCCATTTATTAGATTTAGCTTTGGAAATTGCTACATTAATTTCCCTTTGGCTCAATATTCCTTTTTCTAATATTGTTCTCAAAGATATATTACCATCTCTTACAGCATTAACTAATCTTCTTTCAGCTAGTCCCTGTTCTATGGCATTTCTTCCCATTTCATCTAATGATATTAAAGAAGACTTTTTGTTCGCTTTAATTATATTTTTGTACTTTAACCATTCCAATCCCCTTCTTATTTGGTCAATAGTAAGATCACTCATTTTTTCCAAATCGGTTATAGAAATTTCAGAAAAAGAATGGAAAGAACTAATAATTTTTTTTTCGATAGGATGCAAGTCTTCAATATGGATTTGGGTGTTTTCCAATTAACTCTAATAAAAAATATTTTTAAACGTTTAAACGTTTGTAATTTCATTATTTAAGAAAATGGAGAGTTTTCCCCATAACCTCGATACCAATGACATACATTCTTCTATTGATAATTATCAAGATAATAAAGAGATTATTGTTACACCTTGGGAAGTGTCTGGTGACTTAGAAGATCGAATATATATTAAACTAATAGAAAAATTTGGTACACAGGCTCTTTCACAACATTTAATTGAAAAATTTAGAAAATTAACTGGAGAAATCCATCCACTTATCAAATCTCAATATTTTTTCTCACATAGAGATCTGGATTGGCTATTAACAAAATATGAACATGGCGATCCTTTTTATCTATATACTGGAAGGGGCCCATCTGGTTTTATACATATTGGCCATATTTTACCGTGGTTGTTTACTAAATACTTACAGGATAAATTTGGTTCTAAATTATTATTCCAGTTCACTGATGATGAGAAATTTCTCTATAATCAACAGGCTACCAGGGAAACTATTTCTAAATATACTTCTGAAAATATACTAGATATTATAGCAATAGGCTTTCAACCTAATTTGACTAAAATAATTATTGACACTCAACATATTAATTATTTATATCCAATTGCAACTGAGATTGCAAAAAAAATAACTTTTTCTACAGCAAAAGCAGTTTTTGGTTTTACAAATACAACAAATATAGGAATGATTGGCTTTCCCCCTATTCAAGCTGCTCCATGTTTTCTTCCTTCCATAATTGAAAAAAAACCTACACCAGTTTTGATTCCTGCGGCTATAGACCAAGATCCATATTGGAGAATAACAAGGGATATAGCTGAAAAGTTAGGTTTTTATAAACCTGCTCAAATACATAGTAAATTTCTTCCAAGTTTATCACGAATTTCGAAAATGTCATCTTCAAAACCTGAAACGGCTATATTTACGACAGATGAACCAGAAATTGTTGAAAAAAAGGTATTATCTTCCTTTACCGGCGGACAGGCCACTATTTCGTTACAAAAAAAATTAGGAGGAAATGCTGATATTTGTCCGGTATTCACTTACCTAAAATATTTTTTTGATAATGAGAAAGAATCTTTGGAACGCTATATTAGATGCAAAAGTGGAAATTTGTTGTGTGGAGAATGTAAAAGTGATCTTGCCGATAATACTAAAACATTCATAATTGATTTTAAACGAAAAAGAGAAAAAGCTCAAGACAAAGTAAAAGATTTTATGTTTGATGGAAAATGTCTAGCATAAAAAGATTAAACAAAATTTTTTGTTTGGATAAATATGAAATGGAAAAATTGAAAAGTTTATTTTCGAGACAAAAAGATGATTCAGTTTTTGTAATGGATGTTGAAAATTTAATTGACAATGAGTTAATAATTAAATTAAAAGATAAATCTTGTCATAGTATTACGTTAAAGAATAAAGAAAATGCCAATTCTCTTTTTATGTTAATTAAAAAAATAAAAGA
>JBIOXM010000278.1:0-5152 GCA_044869655.1 Nitrososphaeraceae archaeon
TAAAAAATTGATCAACTTGTTGGATCTTTTGAATATTTAATTTTCAAAATTAATAGAACTGTATTAATGCATACGGCAATAGAATTCGCTATAATTATTACTAAATCATTAATTCCAATGCCATATACAACCCATAAACTAAGGCCTATTATTAATACTATTACTAACCATATTGATACATCATCAGTTTTTCTTGTTTTTATCGATTTAATTATTTGGGGGATACTACTGGATACAGCAAAAACAGTTGCCAGGATACCTATAAGAGTCACTATTATTGTTGGCACTGCTCAACTATGATTATGTAGCATTTATTATATTTTGTCTCTCAATAAAATAGACGTAATTTTAAGTCTTCATCACTTAGACTATTATATTAGGATTGAGTATTGTTTGGTAGAATAAACTCTGACCTACAAGACCTACTGCTAACTCGAATGTTCATGCAATATAATTCCTAACCCATAATATTGAAAACCGAAAATTAGGAAGTAACTAGGATAAAATAAGTAAAGCTGAAGCTTGATTTTGTCAATTAATCCTGCTTAACTGATTTAAATGAGGATGTACAAATGACATACCTTGACTCTTAATATTGCTGTACTAGTAAAGCTGGAGCCTGATTTTTCAGAAGGTAGTGTTAGCTATAATCCTGATGGGACTTTAAATAGAGCAGAAACAAAAAGTAAATTAGGTGCTCATAGTGCCATAGCATCGCTGGCTGCTTTTTATACAAAAGTAAAATATGGCGGTTATGTATCTGTTTGTTCAATGGGTCCTCCAATGGCAGAAATAGCATTGCAGGAAGCCCAATTAATTTGTGATGCTGATGAATTACATCTATATAGTGACCGCCTCTTTGCGAGTGCAGACACTTTAGCAACTGCAGAGGTTCTAAAACAAGGAATTAAGAAAATGAACAGTGGAAAGGAAATGGATATTGTATTTTCTGGACATCGTGCTTCTGACGGGGAAACAGGTCAAACAGGTCCACAGACTGCATGGAAATTGGGATTTACTTTTTTAGGTAATGTAATTGATTTTTCTGTAGATCTAAATAATAGATATATCATTGCTAAAAGACTTGTTGCATTGCCAGGTTTTTATGATATAGTAGAGGAAATTCAAGCACCGTTACCTGTATTTATTGCAATAGATCCTTCCTATAAAGCAACTTTTGATACTATTTCCCTTAGATTAAATTCCTCCAAATATCTTAAGGAAGCGAAAGAAAGAGCGGAAAGTTATAAAACCTATCTCAATGTTCTAGATCACAAGAAACTCGAATTAGACCCGCGACTTGTGGGTCTACCCGGATCTCCAACTATTGTTCATAAGGTTGAAAAGATTCCAAAAGCTAGAACAACTAGAACAGCCGAATTAATAGAAGGCCACAATCGTGAAGGTATAATAAACAGCGTAACAAAAATACTTCAATTAATACAAAAATAAAGGACTAAGAAAATGATTACAATAAACAAAGTCCAAAATAATTATAGAACAAACAACGAGGAAAGATATAGACACTTATTTGTCATAATTGAATCTCTTAACAATGAAATAATTCCATCTAGCCTCGAAATGTTAGGAGAAGCAAGAAGATTGATGGACCATTTTAACCAACAATACAACTTAAATGAAAAAGTTATTGCTATTCATTTGGGAGATGGTATAAAGGATTTATCACAAAATCTTATATTTTATGGTGCAGATGCTGTAATATATGTAGATGATCCACATTTAAAATATCCCATTAATCAAATTTATACCAAAATAATATCTCAGATAGCAACGGATCCTAATTCTATCCGGGAAATCTCACCAGAATATGTATCCACATTTAAAAAGCCGCGATATATGTTCTTTTTAGCAGATAGTATAGGGAGACATCTATCTTCCACAGTATTAGCAGATCTAGATTCTGGTCTGGCTTCAGATATAAATAAGCTTGTAATAAGCGATTTAGATATTAAACATCAACATAAAACAAAAGGAGAAACTATTACATATAAGAAAATTTTAGAAATGTACAGACCTGATTTTTCAGGATTTCTTTGGACTACAATTTTGTGTCTTGATAACAAGAACCCAGAAATTGAAAAAGAATTTCATCCACAAGCATGCAGTATCATTCCAGGAGCTTTTCAACCTATTATAAAAGATACAAAAAGGACCGGAATAATATCTCAATACCATCCTCAGTTTAATGAACAGGATCTCAAAATAAAAGTATTGAAACAAGAACTTGTCAAAAATCCCGTCCAGTTTGAGAATTATAAAATTATAGTGAGCTTTGGAAGAGGTATCAAAGAAAATCCAGAGGATAATATAAAACTTATAGAAAAATTAGCTAAACTTCTCGACGCTGAAATAGGTATATCATTACCTGTATCAAAGAAAATATTTCATTTAAGTGAAAAATATGATTCTATCTATATAACCCCTAATAGAGTCATTGGTACGAGCGGTAGAAAAGTTACTCCTGTAATTTATATCGCTGTTGGAATTAGTGGAGCAATACAGCATTTAGATGGTATGAAAGAATCTGACTTTATCATTGCTATAAATCCAGATGAAAATTCCCCCATTAAAGATGTATGTGATGTTTTTATTAAAGGGCGGCTGGAAGAAGTAATCCCAGTTATTATAGAAGAACTAGAAAAACGATCTGGGCGAATAAAAGAAAAAGAAATCCAAGTGAACACATATGGAAAATTATGATATAACTATAGTAGGAGGCGGGTCTGCAGGATTAGCCGCACTCAAACACCTATCCAGCTTAGGTAAACAAGCTATTGTATTAGAAGCCGGCAAGGAAATAGGCTCTAAGAATGTTTCAGGAGGAATTTTGTATTCTAAAAAATCAAATAATGGGAAAATATACAATGTTGAAGACATTTATGGAGAAAGTTTCCTAACCGAATCTCCATATGAAAGGCTAATTACTAAATATATTCTGAATGCTACTTCAAAAGATAAAGTGTTTTCTATAGACCTTACTGAAGCTCATAATTATCAAACAAATTTTGGTTATTCTGTACTTTTAAACAAATTAAATTCCTGGTTTGCAAAAGAAGCTCAAAGTGTAGCAGAAAAACAAGGTGGAGGAATTATTACGGGTGTACATGTAAAATCTCTAAGGTGGGATGAAAAAAGTTCAAAAATAATAGTAGAAACTGACGAACTAGAAGAATTTGAAACAAAAGTTATGATTGCTGCTGATGGGGTAAACTCTGAGATAGCAGAAATTGCAAATGCAAGGGAAAAATTTTCTCCTAGTGAATTATATCAAGGCGTAAAGGTTCTAGTAAAATTACCAGAAAAAATAATTGAAGAACGTTTTGATTTAACTAACTCTAATGAAGGAGCAGCTTACCTTTTTGCAGGAGATGTATCATTGAATCTTATTGGTGGTGGATTTCTTTATACTAACAGAGACTCACTTTCTATCGGAGGGGTTTATCATTATGATTCTTTACTAGAACATCCAATAGAACCTTCAGAAATCGTGAATGCAATGCTTAGAAATCCTTTGATCAGTGAATTAATAAAAGACGACGTCCCGTTAAAAGAAATAGATAAAACTCTTCCAAAAGAGGAACAAGTAAGAAAGTCCTTTGCAGTTACAAAGTTATTAAATAACTGGAATGAATTAAGGCAACTTTATTATTCGCATAAATTAAAGATGAAATCAATTGAAGAGAGAAAATACAACTCTGAGGAAGAAATAAAATTAAAGCTTGATAATTTGACTCAAAAGCTTACCAATGAATATCATACTAAATTTATAACCAATTATATAGAACTTGAGTACACGACAAAATTGGTCCCAGATGGCAAACGAGGAAGGATGAAAAAACCTTATCATAAAAATATATTATTTATTGGGGATGCAGCTGGTCGCGGTATATTCTTTGGACCGCGAATAGAAGGATTAAATGTAGGAATAGATGATGCAGCTAGAGCTTCAATTGCGATTGCTAGATCGCTCGATAAAAATAATTTTGGATCTGATTATTTAGGTGCGTTTTATACCGAGTCACTCGAACAAAGTCCATATAGTGTTGATATGAAAGAAATTGATAAACAATATCTTACTGTAATTTTAAATAGTACAAGAAAAAAAATCTCTTCTGATGCTTTGGGATTAAAACATAAACTACTTTTAAATCTTATATCTAATAACAGTTTAAGGAATTTTTTTATCACATTGATTAATAAATATGGATATACACGTTTACTTTCATTTATTGAATCTGAAGATATATACTTTAAAATTCCAATTAAAATGGCCAACAATTTAGGAACAGTAAAGACGTCCACTTATACGCCTCAAATACCAACGGTTCAGGATAGAGTTGCAAAATTATGTTACCATGAGGATACAATATCTCATATAAAAATTCTCAATTCTGGCCAAAAGTTTCTTAAAAAAATGGTTACACTTTGCCCAACAAAGTGTTACAGCTTAGAGGGAAATGAGGTTATATTACAACATGAGGGATGTATTGAATGTGGTACTTGTTCCAAAGAAACGGAATGGAGGCATCCTCGAGGTGAAAAGGGTATAGAATTTAAATACGGCTAATATTTTGTCAATCTATATTAATATAATCTACTCTATTATTTAACCACTTATTTCCAACTATAGAATTATTGTTTATTAATGCAAATCTGTTACTTATAAAAAGAATATAAAAAAGATTCTTTATCATGGGGGGGAAGGTTTTAGTATTATATAATTGTAGTAATATTAAGGCAAGTCGTTTGTGGAAATTTTCTAAATATTACCAGATACATATATTGTTGTAGAATATTTCTAAATTATCTTAATATTTTTAAGTAACTTATTCGGATCGTTGCTTGTAAACTACTTATTTTCTATATTCTAATTTCTTTTTTTCAGCAATAAATTCTTCATCGTTTGTGGTATGATTTTTTTCAGTTTTTTCCATAGAAAAATTCTCTTGGGAATCTTTATAAATTACTATTGCTGAATGTTGAAAATCATTATCTGAACGTGGCGATTCTCTATAGTAATATTTCAGATTGATAAATTCAAAGGAATTTCTAGTTTTGTCTTGCTTGTAACTTAACCATACATTTACTTTGTCTATCAAGTCATCAAATATGTGGGTCTGAAAGGATTTAA
>JBIOXM010000279.1:0-2472 GCA_044869655.1 Nitrososphaeraceae archaeon
AAAACCCAGACCATTAGGTCGGCTATTTCAGCAAAAATAGGATCATCTTTGTCAATCACTTCAGTTATCTCTCCTGCAAGCCAAACAGAATCCCATCGTATAGATTCGTCTCTTTCGTTTCTTAAAATTTGCATAATTTTGTCAAGCCGCTCTCTCGGTGGCAGTTTTCTCATATCATACTCGTCAAAGATAATTTCCATTCTGAGGTCAGTTATTTTAAAAGAATTATTTAAGGTTTTTTGCTTGTACTTGGCACTCCCATTGAGCATATATAAAAATATTATCGAGGATGCTTTAAATAATTTATAAAGGATACATATTTAATTGAGAAGGAAAAAAAATAATGAATCTTCTGCTTTTGCGATTAAGTATGAAACGAAATATATGTTCTTCATATTTATAATTGCTATAGCTGTCGCTATCGTGTTTATACATATAATACTATTTGTTACAGATAGCGACAGATTCATCGGCACAACCTCAGCAGTTTTGTTGGGATCAACTACCTGTATATCCTTGTTTATAATTTTTTCAAATCCTAGAAAAATAGAAGTTCAGAAATTTAAGCTACTTTTCATAGGAGTAACTCTCTGGTTTCTTGGTGAATTTTCCTACTCGTATTATCAAATTGTATTAGATACGGATGCCCCATATCCGGGTGTCGGGGAAATTTTCTATGTTGCTGGCTATGTACCTTTAATTCTATTTACCTACAGATCATTTAAGACTATAAACAGAGATGGATTAATAAAACGTAGGGTGATTGCGTTTGTAGTAATACTCGCATCTGTAGTACCTGTAATATCAACTATCATAGTTTTTAGCGAGGAAGTAGATTTTCAATCCCAGTGGCCTGATATTGTGATTAGTACCATAACTAACTACAGCGATAGTATTTTATTATCTCTTTCAATTCTCATTCTAACAAAGTTACCTAGAAATAACCCTTATATCTATCACTGGATATTATTTACCTCTTGTTTAATATTAACAACTATCACAGATTTTTTCTATCTTACGTTAGCAATTGTTGATGAAGATTTTCTTTCGAAGACTGAATTGATATGGGAAGCAATGTGGTCGTTTGCCTATCTATGCATTCTTGCCTCGTTATTCTGGTATTACAAACTTACTCGTATACTAAGCGAAGACTCTGCAGAAATATATAGTAAGCTGGTGTCTATGCAGAGTTTAATGACGGAAGACTATGCAGCAGAATATCTGAATAATATTTCGGTCAAAGACAAAGATCAACTTCCCCAAGAGGATCAATTGCATACAGAAAACATACGAGATTTCAAATTGGTTGAGAATCGTATTGATGAAATAATAAAAGGTGCAAAAGACGGGATCACTATTTTATTCTGTAATATAAATACCTTGAAAAGAGAAGAAACACAAAGTATCCTAAAATTTTTGGAGAAAAAAATAAGGTCAAATATTTTAGTAAGAATTCTTTTTCCGTTGGGTGTCGATGATAGTATTATTAATAGTTATAGAGAGGTCGCTAATGTACGGCTCTTCGAAACCAAACTAGAGAATAATGATATCATCATAGTCCCTGACAATATTAAGTTCCTACTAGTTTCGACTACAGATCCTATCGATTATGACAAGGAAACAGAGTATGCTGTAACATATTCTGACAACCAAGAAATAAACTATACATACGTAACAATGTTTGAAAAATTATGGTTACTTCAGACCGTGACGAAATTGGAGGTATGATAAGCATCATCATTTATCAGATGAACCTGCTCAACCATACAACTTTATAGTCAATTTATGAAATGTCCTTACTGCAGTGTGTTGCTTCGTCTATGGTATATATCTACGATTAGCCAAAAATAAATTTACAAGCAACCCAATTTTCTATTATGTTGAAAAATATAAAGAAAAGATAGATGAATTCTTGGAAAATCTTGATATGACTGGAAAATAAATTTTCTGACTAATTAATCTCTCAATTTAAGCATATATACAGTTTGTTTTATTATTTTAGGCTTTGCTCATTCTTGATAAATTTCCAATTGACATCTTTTTAGCGTATTTTTCACATTTAGAAAGTGAATGGGAGAAAAGAATTTTGAGAAAATTATTTTATTCAAAAACCAAATCAAAAACAGAGATCTAATTAGGCGTATAACTGGAATAATTAATAAAAATTAATGATGATCATAATGATAGTGATAGAAATAGGTTATTAAATAAATTTTTTATATTAGAATATCTGAATATTACTAGATGTTTAGAGTCATATCAAAGTCATGCCCGGGCGCTCCATCTACTTTAGCAAATTAAAACTCTCGATAATGTTGAGGGTACATAAATTGTAGAAAGAGTATTTTCAAAATTAAATTATTTTTTGATAAGAAAGTTCTCTTTTTCTTTATTAATTAATGGAATAATTTTTTCCATTATTATTTTATCAAAATCATATTGATCAAAATCCATAGTAAAAATTAAATAATA
>JBIOXM010000280.1:0-3296 GCA_044869655.1 Nitrososphaeraceae archaeon
AATCTTCGGGATTTTCTTCCAGATTTGTCAAAATTGATACTTGTTCTTCTTTTCTTAAACCATTAAACCAGTTAATAGCATTTTTTAAATTTTGCGATGGATTTGCAAATAGAGACATTATCTATGATTATAAAATAAAATAAATTATTAAAATTTTATTTGATTTTTAATAATATTTAGATTCGATAAGATTGTATCTAAATGGATATCAAATTGAATGTCAATCTTTTCCTTCTGCTCTCCTACTGTCATATTTGTTATTGTTGTTGTTGTTGTTGTGCTTGTATTCTGATTTTGTAGTAAGAATGGATTGGAGATTCTGGGTTGCAGCAGCAAATCGAATTCAGAACTAAATAAGTCATTAGTTCGAATCTTCTGCATAAATGATATGGAAAGTTGTATTATAAAACCTTATTTATTTTGAGTGGAGATATCAGCCTTATTTCGCCTACTACTCTCTATCCTTGATTGTTACCTCATCTTACCGGCCTCTTTTCCTGCCCGATGACATTCTTGCAAATAGATTTTTTCACATTCATTCGATATTGTTATGAATTTGTGTATAACTGAGATAATAGCAGTATCGTAGATAGATTTGATATCTCCTTCTGAAACGATATCAACTCTTCTATCATCAATTGTTTTCAAGATTTGTTCTTTACAAATTTTAGTAATTACATTATTAATCTCAAAAATATATTGATCTATTTTTAGGGAATTTTGCTCATATTTGTTATTATTGTTATTAATATTAAATACCACTTTATTTCTTAGTCTTTCTAATCTAATCTAATCTAATAGTTTGTTAATAGAATCTATCTTTTAGCTTTATTATTTATACATAATCTAAATAGTTTTAATTTTATATCTATCTTTCAATCTAAGAATAAATACCATTGGAGTAAAACACTAATTAAAATACTTACACTAAAAAAACCATAGCCTGTTATATTATGCATAAGACCATGACAGAGTATACACACATATACATAAACACATAGGCTATGGTTTATGATAGATACCCAATGTAGTAGATAGTAAATTTCTAATCATATGCCAGATATTTAAAAATCAGTAAACAAGGTTAACAAACTATTACGTATATTTCTGTAATAATCATAAATTCTAATGGATAGATTTGGTATTAACTTGGTTGGGAACTGATAATTTATTGCCATAGCCTATCACAGGATATCAACGGAGGCGAGGAGCGAACAGAAATGGTATCTTATATCTAGTAATAGGCAATGGCAAAAGAATGAATCCATTTGTCTATCTCTGCACTTTTTACAATGTAAATTTTTTTTAGTATCTAGAATATTTATTATTTGATTAACAATGTTAATTGATATACTTGAGGAATAGGAAAGTACATACTTTATGTAAAAACTTTTTATTTCTTTATGGTAAAGGTATCAATATAACTTGTGACCGTGATTTAGCTTTATTTAACAAAGATAAATATTTTTAGAATATTATATCAAGTCATTTTTTTTAATTAGCAAATATACCATCTTTGCTTCAAACCTATCAATGGTTATAAATGTGGATATATTAAGACGATTTGAAAACCTGTACAAAAATCTACTAGAATCATTAATCAAGAATAACTTAGCATTCATCAAATTCATAGGCACAGAAAATCATTTAACTCCATTTTTACAAGGTAATATATGGTTGAAACAAAGGTTAGCCAGGAAATTTATCTAACCGAATACCCATATGGCATGCCCACAGAAAATAATTTTAAACTTGTAAAAGTTCATCTTCCAGAACCAACAAAAGAAGGAGAATTCTTAGTACGTAACATCTGGATGTCAGTAGATCCCTATATGAGGGGTCGCATGAGAGAAGGAGGTAATAGCTATATACCTCCTTTCAAATTAGGTCAGCCGTTAGAAGGAGCCTGTATAGGTCAAGTTATAGCATCAAAAAACAATCAGTTTACAGTAGGCGAATATGTCTTAGGAATGCTTGGTTGGCGTGAATATTGGCTGTCCAATGGTTCAGATGTTATTAAGGTTAATCCTAACATAGCCCCAATTCAATCATACTTAGGAACATTAGGTATGCCAGGTCTTACAGCCTATGTAGGACTTTTAAAAATTGGTGAGCTTAAAGAGGGTGACACCGTATTTGTATCGGCTGCATCAGGTGCAGTTGGTTCTATTGCATGTCAAATCGCAAAGACCAAAGGTTGTTATGTTATAGGAAGCGCTGGCTCAGAGGAGAAAGTAAAGTGGCTTGTTGATCAAGCGGGGATCGATGATGCCTTTAATTACAAGCAAGTAGATGATATCTCTGAACATATTCGAAAAATCTGTCCCGATAAAATTGATATTTACTTTGATAATGTAGGCGGAAAACATCTAGAAGCAGCTCTTGATAATATGAAAACATTTGGAAGAATAGTGCTTTGTGGTATGATATCACAATACAACTCTAGTTCTCCACCTCCCGCTCCATCTAATCTCATGTTGGCTATAACAAATCGACTCAAGATTCAAGGATTTATAGTAAGAGATCATTATAATATGCTAAACGAGTTTCATGTTGTTATGACAAAATGGGTTAGCGAAGAAAAGATCAAGTGGAAAGAAACGGTATCCGAAGGAATAGAGAATGCACCAAAAGCATTCCTCGGACTTTTTAAAGGAAAAAATTTTGGTAAAATGCTTGTAAAGATTGGCCCTGATCCGGCTTTATAAGACTAGGCTAGATTGCGTATTAATATTATATTATGATATACGAATTATGAAATTATCCAAAACCTTTTAAAATATTATGTTACTAAATTCTCATATAATTAGAATTCTTCTTAGTTCTATATCAAATTATTTTATAAAATATATGTAACATTTCAATTTTCTTTTTATATATAGTTCAATATTTTCAATCTTTAAAGGAATAATTCATTTCTTCATAAGCCCTAAAAAAGTGAATGATACGATTTTTATATTGGATGTCTTTCGAAGAATCCAAAAAGATCTTCAAAAGATACTATAGGATGGCTCTCAACTTTGCATGAATCTAAAATATTTCTACCTAATGATTCCAATAGCTCTAATTCGTTTGCTACATCTATTACAAAAAAATGCCCACGTTTATCAGCTAATTGTCCCCCAGTTATCAATTTTTCTGAATTCATAATCGTTTTAATTTGTGTTTTTATTAATTCTGTTTGTCTTCTTAAATCTTCTTCTTTATGAATAGTTTCAAAAACTTCCGTAGTTACAAGAAATTTCATTAACCTAGTATTATAAATAATTAATTTAAGTTTTATTACGTTATAAGAT
>JBIOXM010000281.1:0-7936 GCA_044869655.1 Nitrososphaeraceae archaeon
AACATAAGTATTTGCAGAAAGTAATTCCTTTGACATTTCACCAAAGATTAGTTTAGGAATATTTTGATTTATTGACAATGATAGTTTTGGATTAAATATCTTTGTGAGTGTATCTGAAAATTCTAAATTTGTAACTGGATTTGGTGATACAATGTTAATAGGACCTTTAATAGAAGTATTTGTAATAGAATAAAAAATACTTTTTATAACATCTTCTATTGACACCCAACTGATATACTGATTTTTATGTCCAATTGTTATTCCTAAACCTAATTTGAAAGGAGTTAGTAATTTTTGTAAAATACCGCCCTTTGGAGTTAATACCATACCAAAACGTGTATTGACGACTCTTATTCCTATCTCTGTTGCTTCTTTAGTAGCCGCTTCCCATTTTTGACATACGTCAGAGAGAAATCCTTTTCCTGGATTGCTGTCCTCTGTTAAATACTCATTAGGCCTATCTCCATAATATCCAATTGCAGAGGCACATATTAATAGCGACGGAGGACGTGATAGCTTTGTTAAAGATTCCGATAAAAGTTTAGTACTTTTAATTCGGCTATCCAATATTTTTTGTTTTTTTTTGTTTGTCCATCTTCCAAATATATTTTCTCCTGCAAGATGAATGATTATATCAAATCCCTCAAGTTCATGAGGATCTAATTTATTATGATGAGGATCCCAAAAAATACTTTTTTTATCTTCTATATTATTATTTGTTTCAGAAAGTGAATCCATCTTGTTATTATTATTTATTACCTTTCTTACAAGACGAGTAATTTTGTGTCTGCCTATACTAGTTAATAATGGAATAAGAGAAGATCCTATCAATCCGTGCGAACCTGAAATAAGAATACGTTTTCCCTTTTCCTGTGTTATTTTTTCAAGAAAAATGTCATCAACTAAAATACGTGAACGATAAAGAAATAATTGATTCAAATAATTTTGCATTCTTTTTTGTATAATTTTGGATCCAATTTTACCAAATCTAGGTGTGTACTCTATTTTATCTTCTATAATGCATTGATCGAAGGATTTTTGAGGTATGAAAGAATGAGTATGCTCCCATTTTTTGAATGGACCTTTTATCATTTTATCTTGAAATTGTCGATTGTGAATATAACCAAAATGTTTAGCAACCCATTTGAAAGATATTGGACCAAAATTAATACGGAAAACTGAAATAGCATCATTGTTAATTCCTCCTTTCTGATTAATCACATTCAAATTACTCCAAGGAGGAATAAGTCTTTCTAAAGCACCATTTCGTGTATGATAATCAAAAAGATTATGTATATTACAGGCGATTAAAGATCTTTTTATGAATATATTTGTTGAACTATTTTTATTAATTATTGTAACTCACTATATACCAAATATGAAATATAATTTATTTAATTATTATCATAATTGCTATAAACTAGGCACTATTACACATGTTTTTATTACAAATTTATTATAAAGACCATTGTATTTGGATCTTTATTTTATTATAAATTAGTTGTATTAAATAGATTCGAGGTAATCTTTGAAAGTATATCTTTATTTGTTTCTTTAAAAGTTCGTTGCTATAATTTTATATATATTAGTAGTAAAGTAATTTTTCTTGTTCCATTACTAATTTTCCTTATTGCTAGGGAATTTTTTCAATACTAAATTTGTCTATTACTTTTAAATTATTATTGTTTGTCATTGAGGGTACACATGATTCAAGATTTATCTGTTCTTTTCCTGTTTTCTCTGTTAGTTCCATTTGACAATTTAAATTGATATCATAAAATACTCCGTCTAATCTTTTGCCGTCTATTTTTAGATCTACAAAACCAAATCCTTTGTTATATTGGTTAGCAACATAATACGGTACGTTTTCTATTCTATGAAGTTCGTCTCCTCCTACTCCAACAACCAAAAAGATAGTTCCATTTGGATTAGTGAATATATTGTTATTATTACTACTACTTTGGTCTACAATAGGTTTGGAAATATCTAATTTATTTAAGGAAAGAGGTAGAGTTCTACTATAAATATGATTATGACCTTGGATTACTAGATCAACTCCATATTTATCAAATAGAGGTTGATACTTGTCTCGGATAATATACTCTTCAAATTGTTTGGATTGAGGAGAATACATTGGCTTATGAAATATGGCAAAAATCCAATCAATATCTTTATTTTGACTAGTTTTTTCTAAATCTTCCAGTACAAATTGATATTGTTCATTATCAACCTTTAGAGCTGGAACTTTTGCATTAGATTTTAGAAATTTGTCAAGTTCTGGAATTTCTATATCAATTGAATTTTGTTGAAGTAACTTATCTAAACCTTCTAATGGAAAACGCTTAAGGAGTGGTTCTTTCTTTTCCTCAATAGTAGTGGTGGTATCTTTATCTTTCTTATCTTTCTTACCTTTATTATCATCATCTATTGTATTTGTGGTAGTTGTTTGATCTATTATTGCTGTGGATTCTAGTGTATCAACAGACAGCTCTAATTGTGTATCAAGTACAAGTACATGGACATTTTGATAATCAAAAGAATAATATGGTTTATTCAGGTTATAGTGATTCAAGAGTGATTGTTGCAAACTTTCTCCTTTTGCACCTTCTTCCTCATAATCATCATGATTTCCTATTGCTATTTTAGTTTTTGAATCTAATGATTTGGTCATATTAAACCAACAATCAGGTGTTTTTTTATAACTAAGATCTCCTGAAACAAGAAATAAATCAGGATCTAATTTCTCTATATTTTTAATATTTTCTTGTGCTCTTAAAGAACATCCAACATCCGCTACAGCTATAATATTAAAATCTTTATTCTCTTGATTGGGGGTCTGATTTTCAAGTGCGAATGAATAATTATTTAAACAAAGTATCATCACAGCAATAAAATTAATAGTAAGAACCAGCACAAACGATGATATATTTATAGATCGTTTAAAAAAAGATAAACTCATTTTATTTCTTTATTGTAAACAATAGGTGTTTTAGATAAAAATAATGTGATACAACTATCTAACTAAACTAGATGAATATATAAAAATAAAATTAAAGTTATTACAGACTTGTACTAATAAAAATGTAAGAATTCATTTTAATTTTAATTTCTATTTCTTAACAAAACTCACTTGACCGTTAATTTCCAAATGAGATGATTTAATATCAGAAATGTCATCAGTTCCACTTAGTCTCATATAGGATTCTAATTCTTTTTTTGAAATATTTGCTTTCTTCATTGATTCATCTATAATTTTACCATCTTCTACTAATCGTATTGGATCGGATACTATGGCTTTACTAAATTTATTGTATCTTGAGGCCAGATAATCATAAATTTTGAATATTACTATTGCTATAATAACTACTGTAAATCCTTGAGGGATAGAAGTTTGATTCGGATTTACCATGGATTGACCTATTGCCTCTCCCAATCCGAGTATTATTATCAATTCTATTGTACTTAATTGACCCATTCCTTTGTTTCCAAGCCATCGTATTACAAATACAATTAAAAGTGCAACAATTGCTGTACTGAAGCTAACTGCAACGAAAGTGTTAAAGTCTATATTGAATGCATTTTCTATAATTTGAGATAATGATTCTATTGACATATGACTCAACTAATAACGTCAGATATAATTTTATGGTGAATAATTATTTAGTAATTATTAAACAGTGTTGATAGAAAAAATAATAATTGTAAACGAAAAAAATTCTATACTGTTATAAAGAAAAGAACTCATAAAAATCGAGTTTATTTTTTATGATTAGTGTTTTACTTTCAAAAGTGGGTGAATAAGTATGAAAGTAAGATTAGTCGTTCCTCAATTGGGAATAAATGCTAACAAAGAAAGCCTACTTTTAGCTTTATCCATTTGGCAGAAAAAGAGAAAGATAAAGATAAGAATCAATTTGAATCACTTTGAATATATCATGGAATAGTTGATTTAAATTTTTGTGAATTTTCATAATAATAGTTTCTTTTCATCAATTGAATTTACAATAAGAATTAGTAAATATGCATAGTTAAAGAACTAATTACTTGTATTATTATAAAGATATTGCAATAAGAAACATATTAGCAAATCTATTAGAACATTATAAATATATTAAATTTTATTGAATTTAAAAATAATTTTTAGTTTTATGAATTATTATCTCTGTAAAAGAAATATTATTGTTGTATTCTATAAACAGCACCCAAGTTTTCTGATTTTGATTGCTTTAGTCCTGATACCACATATAGATTCCCATCAGGACCTTGCTTCAAATCGGTAATAATGCTAAAACCTTTTGCGAATAGTACGTCAGCAAACTCTGTGTCATCTGAAGCTATTTTATCTTCCAGAACACCTTTTAAAAGTAGTCCAGTTCGATTATCATTTAGATCAAAATGAAATATTTGTCCATCTACAGATCCCACAAACATGTCATTTTCATATTCAGCACCCAAGTTTTTGGAATTTATAAATAATAGTGCAGTTGGAGCAACTGATTTATCCCATGTGAATTCAGGAGAGGAATAATGTCCTTTACCTTCAAAATATACTAAGTCTTTAGGATTGTTACCTACAGTTACATATTCACCATTACCTTCTTCCTTGCCGCCACCACCATTACCTTCTGCTGTTTGCAATTTTTTACCTTCCTCATTCACTCTCCAGATACCGAATATCTTATCAGAACCACTATTGAATCCTGGTTCTGCCAAATTAATTTCATCACCATATTTAGGACCGTTTTCTGTTAACCATAATTTTCCTGTAACAGGATCGAAATCAATTCCAAAACTATTTTTTACTCCATAGGCATAATACAAGTTAAGGGGATATTCACTTCCAAGTATTCCCTTACCAACGGGTTTGCCATCTTGGGTTATTCTTAGAACTCCAGCCCTTCCATCTACTGGTTTACCATCCTCATAATTTTGAGTCTTCGTTCTGTATACCTCTGATGGAATGGTATGTTGGAAATTTCCAACAGTGACATAAAGATTATTGTCTGGTCCAATATCTATTATTCCACCAATATGTGCAGGATCTGGAAAAGATGGAATACTTAACAATAATTTTGGATTTATCAAGACATTATTTTTATTATCTAAATCATATCTATATACTCTATTCTCACAGCCTGTATTTTTCCCCTCACATACGACATAATACAAAAACACGTTATGAGATAGGTTGTTATTTTGGATTGATGTACCATTATCATCAGCAAGATTTTTCTTCTCACTAATAGCGATTCCTAGTAAACCTCGTTCATCTTTTACACTTACGTCAACCTGTAAAAGTGGTTTATCTAGTATTACACCATTGGTAACTCGTTTTACTGTTCCTGCTTTTTCAAGAATTAAAAAGTCATCTGGACCCAAAAATGCCATTGTAGTAGGAAAATCAAGTCCTGATGCTACTAGCTCAATTTTCAGCTTAGGATCAGAAAGAATTATACTTTCATCACCATCACCGCTATCATCACTAGGTGAATTTTGCTGTGCATAAATATTACAAAAACTAAAAAGTAAAAGTGGAAAAGATAATATAATAATTCTATATCTATTCATTTTATCTAACTATAACATCATATTATAAAACTCTATTTATAAATTAGGTTCTAATACAGCTAATTTGTAATTCCACACCAAATTTTGAACATATCATAATTAAAATAAGATTGTTCTATTGGGCTATATCATAATATAAAATAAATATCTTGGCTCGATTGATAAAAAAATTTCATAAAATTATTGTATCAATCTTTATACATTTTCAAATATTTTTCTTTAAAGTATAAATCAAAATTTATTTCTCATTTTTTATATTCTTTATATTTATTATTTTTATAGTCTTTTTTTTAATAATGAATTGATCTCTTTAAAATTCACTTATAATTTATAAATAATTAATAGTAAAATATTTCTTGAATATTTCAAATCTGTAGATGGTGAAAATAACTTTAAGAATCAATGAGTTGTATAAGTTTATGTAATCTCTCAAATAAAGATACAGAATTTTAACCTAAATTCAAGTTTAGGATTAATTGGTTCATCAAATATTTGATACCTACACTATAGGACAAATTTGTAGATACCTTTTTTTATGTAAATTCACTTTCTCATTTGAATTTATAATTAGATCATTTACTACCTCGTATTTTTCTAGCTTTTTATCTATTTTATTTCTGTCCCATAAGATGATCCCAAGCTTTCACATCTATTGGTTTAGTTGTATTAGATGGCTTTGGAGCTATACTAAGTAATACATTTGTATTTGTTTTTTTAGAAGTGTCTACTGGTGATGCAAGAACATTATTAGACATACTACTACCAATGGATTGGTTACCTGTTTCACTGATGGGGCTAAATTTCTGAATATCGTCTCTTTTTCTATCAGATATATACACATTGCCTTCTGAATCTACTGCTAAGTGTTCAGGGTCCTCAAATTGACCATCTCCTTTACCAAAAGATCCCCATTTTGTAATAAACTTGCCATTGCTGTCAAATTTTAATACTCTAGGTTGTTGGCTACATCCCGGATCGGATTGTGGATCAGTTACGTAAACATTATCATATTTATCTAAAGCTATGTGTTCCATATGACAAAATTGATTGTCACCACTTCCTTTAGAACCCCACATCAAAATTGGTTTCCAATTACTGTCAAATTTCTGGATACGCTCGTTTCCTCTTTCATTTACAAAGAAATTGCCTTTAGAATCTATTTCTATTGTGGTAGGAAGATTAAAGTCTCCTGGCTTTGTCCCTAATTGTCCAATAGACTTGATATAATTACCTTTTGTATCAAATTGCGAAATACGATTATTTTTAGAATCTGCTACGTAAACATATTTAAGATCTTTACTCACTGCAACATGTCTTGGATTATCAAATTTTCCTTCTTCAGCACTTGGAACCCCATCTACATTACCAAATTTCAAAATAAATTTACCTTTACTATCAAACTCTTGTACTCTATCATTAGCACGGTCTGCTAGCCAGATATTCCCTTTTTTATCAACATCAATTCCATATGGAACATGCATTTGTCCATCGCCTGTTCCGTCTTCACCAAATTTGAAAAGGAATTTACCATCTTTATCAAATGCTTGAATACGACTGCCATCCCTATCTACAATGTAAAGTAAAGTTTCTTGTTTATTAAAATCTAAATCATGAGGTCGTAGAAATTGTCCATCGCCTGATCCTGCTCCTCCCCATTTTTTTACAAATTTATATTCTGTAGTATTTTCAAATGCATTGACTGTACCTGTTGTTAATACTGCTATTAACAGCAACGATACAGAAATTGAGGAAAAAATGATAAACAAACGCTTTGTATCAGTAGATGAATTCATTTGCATTATTAGTTTAAATGACTATAAAAAGTATTTTATATATCTTTATAAGGAAAATAAAAAAATATTCAGAAAAATATTCATACTTTAGTATTTCTGATTTATTATCATTTATTAGATTTTAATGTCTTTTATTCTTATAATACTATTTATTTTATACAGAATCACTTTTCAAAAATTTTCTAAATGTTTTGTTTTTCAATTATTTGAAAATTTGAGTACAATTTTGAGCTAAGATATGACCATTTCTTATATCATTTTATTTGTCAATACCATATAAAATGATTGTACTATAATAATTTCATCTTTGACTGTGATATTAAATTAAAATAATTATCATTCATAGAATAAATATGAAATATAGAGGTAGAACAGAAATACTGGGTAATATACTTGATGCTGCAAATGGAGGTGCAACCAAGACAAAAATTATGTACAAAGCTTTTGTAAGCTATGATCAGTTAAAGGAATATCTTTCTGTTTTAATAGAAACTAACCTAATAGAATATCTTGATGGAACTAAAGTATTCAGGACTACTGAAAAAGGATTAAACTATCTTAAAATGTATAATGAA
>JBIOXM010000282.1:0-2033 GCA_044869655.1 Nitrososphaeraceae archaeon
AGTAAAAGATGATAATAATCAAAAACAAAATAAAAAAATGAGAATAATTTAAAATTTGACAATAATGTGATAAAGTTATTACAAATAGTAATATAATCAAAATTATTAATTTAAATGGTTATGAGTGCTATAAAAAATAAAAAATTAATTTTTATTGGTATTATTATATTAATTATCATATCCTTTTCTACTTATGTAGAATATAAAGTAAATTATAGAGAAGAAAATAAAAAACAAGATAATATAGAATTTGAAGGAATAGTAAATCATATTGTTGACGGTGATACACTAGATATCAATGATAATAGAATAAGATTAGCATTGGTAAATACTCCTGAACGAGGTGAAGACGGATATATGAAAGCCAAGAAATTAGCGCAAAGTTTATGTCTAAATAAAAAAGGTGAAGTTGATATTGATGATGGACAGCGTAGAGGAGACAGATATGGAAGAGAGGTTGGTGTCGTTTATTGTGATGGAATAAATCTGAATAAAGAATTAATAGAAAATAATTTGGCAATTATCTATTCCAACTATTGTGACATATCAGAATTTTCAAATGAAGAATGGGCGAAGCCTGATTGCCATTAAATAAATATATTTTTCATTAAATAGACATATTTTTAAATTTTGGAATATAATTGACACTTATATTATTTATTTTAATCATGAATAATAGTTACTATAAATTAGATATATGAAAATTTTGGTTAATAAAATTACAATTTTAACGATAACAATAGAAAATTTAGTAATCTATAAAAAGCTCAAAATATTATAAAGTGGTATATAAAAAATAAAAGAGGAAGATATTTTTTAATTTTCTTAGGATAAAGGAAATTACAAAAAGAAGTAAAATTTGAAGTTAGAAACAAATTTAAAAACAAGTATTTACTATATCTCTTGTGGCATATTATTACATTTGAACTTCTTTTTTATATTATAATTAAATATTATGTTAGACATTAACTTATGTGACAAAACTGGGTTATTGGGCCTCACAAGAACAATATTCAATGAACGATTTATTTGAATTTGTAAAAGAAGCTGAAAAGGCTGGATTTGATCAAACTCTTACAAGCGATCATTTTCATCCATGGTCACATAACAATGGCTATGGTAACTTTACATGGATTTGGTTAGCAGCTGCAGCTGAAAGAACAAAAAATATGAAATTTATAACTGGGGTTACTGCAGCTGTATATCGATATAATCCTGCTATAATAGCACAAGCATTTGCATCCTTAGATGTATTATATCCAGGAAGAATAGGGCTTGGGGTAGGTACCGGAGAAGCAATGAATGAAGTTTCTGTAGGTTTTGATTGGCCTTCTGCAAATACAAGATTAGAACGAACAACTGAATCTATTAAAATAATAAAAAAATTATGGAATAAAGGAAGTATTAGTGGAGTAGACAACGGCAAAGAAATAAGATTATCAAACCCAAACAATAACAATAACAACAATGGTTTTGCAAACTTTAATGGTCAATATTTTAAATTAAAAAATGCAAAGCTGTATACACCTCCTTCTACAAATATTCCTCTTTATATGGCAGCTTCTGGAGAAGAAGCGATTCAAACTGCTGGCAGATTAACGGATGGATTGATTACTACTTCAAAACCAAATAATTCTAATGAGGTATTTGATCTATTTAATAAAGCAGCAAAAGAAGTAGGAAAAGACCCTGATATACTAGAAAAAATAGCTAAACCAAAAATTTCTTATTCTGAAGATTATGATGAAGCCTTTAAATCCTGTGAATTTTGGAGAACCTCAGAAATAGATAATGCTTTTGATAGAGATATAAATGACCCAAGAATATTACAAAAAATAGCAAAAGAAGAAGTATCGGACGATGAATTAAGAAAATCAATACTAATAATTACCTCTATAGAAGATTTAATTAAACCAATAGAAGAATATTTTAATGCTGGCTTTACCCAGGTATATACACACAGTACAAGTCCAAACGAAATTGAATTTATTAAAAAGTTTGCAAATAAAGTAATACCTTATTTTGAAGATAAA
>JBIOXM010000283.1:0-4239 GCA_044869655.1 Nitrososphaeraceae archaeon
ATTCTATTACTGAATCTGGAAATGGTCTTTATATAGACAATCAAAGTAACCAAAACAATGTTAACTTTAACAATGTTCTATTGAATACAATCGACGTAAACAATGCTAACGGGTTACCAGTAAATACAAATGGCAATACATATGATCAGAACAATTGTATGACTGCTAATCCAAGTGGTATATGTATTGGTAAGTAAAATTGGAGAACATAAATTCCCATTTTTTTATTTTATATTATATGGTATAAAAATTTTTCACTAGATATTTTTAGATGAGTGTATAAAATTTTATATAATTGTTAAAAATTAATAGTTGATAAATATCATAGTTTTCAAATTTTGATTATAATTATTATTCCAAGTGGAAAGGTTTCTAGAAAATTGCGAAATTTTTTATTTTAGTTTGATTGTTCATCAGATTTTTTGCTTGCATGAGCAGAAATAGGTATATTTTAAATTTAGATAAATGTTGAAAGTTAACAATACAAGTTTAAATGGAAAAAAGTGATCATACAGTAATTACACTTGGTCAAAATTTTTATTTACTTATTATTTTAGATTTAATATAATAGTAGTAGTAGTCTTCATCCAAATATTGTTAGTTCTTTATTATTACAGATTTATGGATTAAAAGTGATTATTGTTTATAAATAAATAATTATCACAATTGTTTTTAATTTGAGTTTGTTAATTGTAAAATAATGATTTAATCAGATGCAGTAATTATTTTTTCATTTGTAATTCTCTTTAAATAAAATGCTAATACTATTGAACATAGAGATACTATTGTAGCAGTTAAAAATATGAGATCAAAAGAAAAAGATGATGGATAAAAATATGATTCATTAATAGCAATATCAGATGGATTAAGCTGCATATATAATGCAGCAACTACAGGTCCTACGGAACTTCCTAATATTCTTATTAAGACACTTAATCCAGTTGATGTTCCAATATAATTAGAAGGAGTAAAGAGTATAATTATGTTCATTGCACCTACTGCGGTAAAGGATAATCCTGTCGCAAATACTGCTAAAGCTACTGAAATGTAATATTCTTCAGTATGAAAAAATAACATAAATAAGAAACTAATACTAGTGATTATCGTTCCTATAATTATAGGCTTGAGTGATCCCATTCTTGATATTATTATCCCAGAAGTAGGCCCAAATAATACAAAAATTATTGCAAATGGTAATTGAATATTTCCTGTATTAATTGCATCAAGACCAAAACCTAAAGGTACAGGATTTCTTGCTAGTATAGGTATAGATTGAAAAATCATAAAATGTGTAAATCCAACAATTAATATTAGTAAATTAGCAGAAAGTATAGTTCTATTAGAGAGGAGTTTAAAGTTTATGAGAGGTTGATCAGTTCTTCTTTCAATTATAATAAATGAGGCTAATGTTGATAAGGATATTATAAATAATATTATTATTATAGTTTGCATTTTAGAATCAGAGATATTGTTTTCAAATAAAGTTAATGCCAATAGAAAACAAGTGATAGCTATTGAAAGAGATAAGGCTCCCTTTACATCAACCTTAGTAGATAAAGTTTCAGAATTATCTTTATTTATATTGTAATTCAATTGTTTATATTCTTCTATTTTTCTAATATCTATATACTTCCATACAAGTAGAATAAAAAGAACTGTTAGTGGTATTAATGTTAGAAAAGTAAAATGCCATCCATAATTATGGACAACTAATCCTCCAATAGAGAAGCCTACAGCTGCACCTGTGGCAAACATAGACGTAATAACTCCTTGGCCTATGGATATTTTGTCTCGGGGAAAACAATCTCTAATTATACTAAACGCAATTGGAAACATAGAAATTCCTATTCCCTGAATTGATCTAGCAATTAAAAAAGTCACTATATTAGAAGCAAAATATGCAATTGCTGTACCAATTAAATATATAGATACAACTATCAATAAAATCTTTTTTTTACCATAGATATCGGATAAACTTGCACAAATAGGAGTCATTACTGCCCCTGAAATTAAATATGCGGTAAGAATCCAAGAAGACATTCCAAACGATATATTCAGATCTGTTATAATATCAGGAATAGCAGGTATTAACATAGTTTCTGCATACATTACCATGATAGCTATTATACCAAGCAAAGACAAAATTTTCCAAGCATATGGAGATATTTTAGTGTCTATTTCTTTCTGTTGGCTATTATTATCTTCCTTCTCCTTGATATTTTTCAAACTAGTATGCTCCTAAGTGATTTAAGTAAATAGGAAAATTTGTTAGTGCAACAAATTTTGTAGAAAGCTAATTTTCTTATAGAAAAAAATGATTTTTCTTTTTGAAATATGGAATAATTCATAGTATGCAAAATAATCTTCATTTTGAGATCACCTTTTAAAACAACAATAATATTAAAATTTTATCAAATTATCCGAATTTTACCTTTTTTAAAGGTTATTGATAGATTTTTTAGTATCACGAATTCTCGTATTATATATTGCTTTGAGTTGTTTTGCAGATATTGCAAAATGAACATCACTAATATAGTGTAGAATATTGCGTAATGCAACCTGAGGCTTTAATCTTGTTATAATAGTTCCAATCCATAAAGTTAAACAGGACTTCTTTGTGAATGTCTGGATATCTAAAACAAGCGAAAGCATCATTTTCTTCATCACAAGTAATTGGATGTTTATTTCTCATATCGGTATAGAAATAAAAAGGAAATAATCTTTGTTGTACAGATGAAATAACATTCATTATACTTTATTTGTTTTAATTCTATTTATATTTATCCTAATTATAAGTCCACTAATCAATAGAGCCAAAATAAATAGAAAGTTTATATTTTCTTATATACGTTTTAATAATCAGAGAAAATATTGATTAAACAATATAACTTTGATAATAGTATAGGTTATAAAGTATATAGAACTTCCAGAGCATTTCAAAAAGCATTTGATCTAGAATTACGGGATAAAGTCGGCGTTACTCTTAGTCAATGGAGAGTTATTAATGTTCTAGTATCTTTTAATGGTATAACTCAAAAAGAAATCGCGGATAAATTAGAAGTAGAAGCTCCATCACTTATTCCTATTATAGACAAATTACAAAAAATAGAATTAGTTGAACGCAGATCTGATCCAAAAGATAGAAGAATTAACAGAATCTATCTTACAAAGAAAGCGGAATCTCTTTATGAGTCAATGCATGAATGTGGCGTTTCTATAATCAAATTAGCAACGAAGGGAATAGACCAGGATCAGATAAACATAGTAATTAAATATCTAGACACAATAATAAATAATTTAATTAATAATTATAATTTAGAAAATTTCAATCAAGAACATATTCCTACCTCTACTAATGTATATAAAAAATCCAGTAAAATTTTGAGATCTAATTAAAATAAATTACTTGTTGTTATTTCAAAACTCTAATTCTATAATTCCGATATTTTAAAATAATGTACACCATGACTAGAGGGACAAGCATTACAGATAGTAATTTTAAATTCTTTTATAGCTTCCTCTATAAGTAATTTTCTTGAATATAGTAAATAAATACTGAGTAAATTTAAATATTATATTCATATCTTTAAAGGAATACATTACTATTTTTTACTTTAAATAATCTTCTTAACATTGAAATTCATTCACAAAATTATATAATTCACAGAGTAGAAATAATACTAGTTCAGTATTCAATCAATAAAACCCGAATTTTCTGGGATATAGTGAACTGAAGAAAAGTTTTATTCCAAGATAGTTGAATAAACACAATTTAAATGTTCAACAACAATATTGAATAGAATTTAAGAGTACAATATGTTAACAATATAGAATGAATATAAACATAATATTATAATAGTAATTTTTAATGTTTAGCAATATCCATATGTTTATCTAATTCATCTTCAGAATTAAAGCTCTTGTTGCATAGCTCACATGTATATACCGCTGGAACATTTTCCTGTGTTGTTTCTTTAATGTACTTAGTTTGTTCTGAATATCTACCAGAAATGACATGTAGGATAATTATAGCAAGTTAAGCCTGTATAGTACTGATAAAAATTTAAGGGATACCTAAAGGTACTTTAGTGTTATTTTTAATTATAGTTATCCTTACATTTCCATAATTTTTTATTTTCTCATAGTCTTTATCGGAAAGAGGTATACACTTATTTTTGCCAATTTCATCTGTAGTCATAAAAATATGTATTATATTCTCGTCTTCTGCCATTTGTAATA
>JBIOXM010000284.1:0-3073 GCA_044869655.1 Nitrososphaeraceae archaeon
ATTCTGAAAAAGAATCAAGCGCCATAAAGACATTAAGGTTAGGCTTAGATCTGGGAATGAGTCATATCGATACTGCAGAGATGTATGGAAATGGACATGTAGAGGAATTAGTAGGAGAAGCCATAGCAGGAAGGCGCGATGAGATATTTCTAGTTAGTAAGGTATTACCATCTAACGCTTCCTATGAAGGAACCTTGAAGGCTTGTAAAAGGAGTTTGAAACGATTAAAGACAGATTGGCTTGATCTATATTTGCTTCATTGGCGTGGCAGTTATCCTCTGAGTGAGACAATGCGTGCTATGGAAAAACTTGTAGTCGAAGGTCTAGTGAAATATATTGGTGTTAGCAATTTTGATGTTGAAGATTTAAAGGAGGCGGAACAAGTACTACAAACTGAACAAATCGCATGTAATCAGGTACTTTATAATTTAACAGACCGTGGAATTGAACGACATTTGATCCCCTATTGCAGTAAAAAGAGAATAGCTATAGTGGGATACGCTCCGTTTGGACATGGCAACTTTCCATCTCCTTCTAGTAAAGAAGGGAAGTTACTAATAGAAATTGGCAGAAGACATAATCGAACCCCTAAACAGGTAGCACTAAATTATCTGACTCGTCATCCAACTACCTTTACTATTCCAAAGACCACCAGAGAGGAGAGAGTAAGAGAGAATAGTGGAGGAATGGGGTGGCAATTAACAGAGAATGAAGTTCACGAGATTGATCGTGCATTTCCATTACCGCCTCCTGATACTACACTAGGAGTAATTTAAATTAAGTTCACATTTAAAGAAACAAAAATGTCCTTTCCTTTCTTATCTCTATTTAATAACTTTTTTAATTGATTAGCAGGGTTAGAAAATATTCCACTGATTTCGACATAATTGTGTTTTCATAATATTGTAATGGAGGAGATACAAAATTAATAAAAAATAAATTTTACAAGTTTTTAATTGTTAAAATATTATTGAATTATTGTTAGTTATTCCCAATAATGATTTATCTATTTATACCAGTAAACACACTATTAAACTAAGTATTTTTAATTCTTTCAATCTGAAGATAACTGAAGAAGTATACAGAAATATTGTCTTTGTGAAATTTGAATAGCCCAAAAGTGGAATCCCCATAGTTAATGAATTCTATCAAATCAGACTTCGTTATTTCAATACTTTTTTCATTATTGTTTATAAGACGATAAGCCCAATGTTTGTCATCTATAACTCCAAGATTAATAAATTCTTCATCCATGATATATGTTACCATCCAAGAAGGAATATTACTATTACCATTTTCTTTATCATTAGAAAAAAATGGTTCTTTTGTGACAAGTAACTTGGTATAGATATCAGCAGGAATTTTTATACCCTTCAAGTTTATTTTTGCACTCTTATCCTTATCGATAAATGAGACAATTGTTTTGATAAGAAATTCCTTGGCTGTTAAATAATATATTCCATCATTTTGTTTTTGCGATCTCTCAATATTATCATATTTACAGTATTCACAGTAAATTATTGGTTTAATGTTATCAAAGACATAAAACATAATAGGATACACTCTATTGCAATTATTGCATCTTTGCATTCTAAACAGAATCTCTTTGTTCCAAGATATCATCAAATCCATGGATGGCAGAGGAAAATTTTTATAAAAATTCAAATAATTCAAATTTAGCATTGGATTGTATATAGGGAAATCTCTCTTAGGTAGTGTGTAACTGTTTGGAAGAAGGTTATTTAATAAATGGAAATATTGTAATATATCCCTAATTATAGAATGAGAATCTTTCTCTTTTTTATGCTTAGACCAAGTTGGTAAGGTATTATCATCAAATGTATTATTTAGAAATGAAAACGGCATTGAAGATTTACGTTTAGCTCTTAAATATACATCGAAATTTTGTGGTTCTCTATGGATGTATCCATTATTATTGTAGTTATAGCTTGCTGATAGCAGATAATCTGGTATTTTTGAATCTTGATGTTTCCTCTCGATGTGTTTTCTCATATTATACTTTCTATTTGAGTTAATTTTACAATATGGACATACATATTTACCATATTTTGACCTGTTATCTATGGCTGATAGCAGATAATCTGGTATTTCTGAATTCTGATGTTTCCTCTCGATATGCTTTCTCATATTGAATTTTCTATTGGAAGTCATTTCACAATGTGGACAATCATAAAATGCCAATAATTGTATTGTAGTTGTGCCACAATTAAATTATGCTGCAGCCCTGCAGTCACTGCAGTACTGCAGTATTCAATAGGAGGACCCATGATAATAGAAAAGAAGAGATAAGCAATCAAATAATTAAATTACTTAACAGGACTATTGCGATAGCGTAACGGAGTTTATGTAGCAAAGTATAGTATTAGCGTATATTATGAAGATTCATCTGCGTTAGCAGTATTGTTTATAGGACTTTCAAACCCTAAGCATACGTAACACACTGAATCATCTATAAATTTGATATTCTTATTGCCTTAATACTATGAAATTACATTTAATCCTGGACAGTCTAATAGAACTACTATTGACAATGAAAAATAAAAAAAATTATTCAAGAATTTTGATAGCTAAAAAATTTGATTTATTTAATTATATATCTATTTAGGTCCATTAACTAAGTGAATTCAATAACAACAACAATTCAAGCTCATGTCATAAAATCACTAAATATCTATCTATCCATCGGTAACTTGAAGATCTCGCAATATAATATCTTATAGAATATCAAAAAAATAAGAGGAAGAAATAATAGGAAATATGAACATTTTACATGGAAGAGAATCAATTTACCAAAATAAGAAAAGTAAAGTTTTCTTCTTAGCATCCTATATTTATTGATATTGAGGCTATTCAGTTATTGGAAAAACTTAAGTTATCGAAGTTATAGAAAATTATATTGAAATCTTTTTATTAAATATTAGAGGAATCTTATAACGTAATAAAACTTAAATTAATTATTTATAATACTAGGTTAATGAAATTTCTTGTAACTACGGAAGTTTTTGAAACTATTCATAAAGAAGAAGATTTAAGAAGACAAACAGAATTAATA
>JBIOXM010000285.1:0-6055 GCA_044869655.1 Nitrososphaeraceae archaeon
TGTTCAGTAATTTTAATTCAACATGTAGAATATAAAATGTTTATTATGAATTATTAAATAATATTTTCATTTAATAACTTAAGTGAAAGATAAGAAAATCCTAGATAATAGAATTGCTTTAAATAAATATTATTTTCCTGTGCCAAAAAATTCTATTCAAAGAATAGATCGAAGTTCATCACCGGCTCATATTGGAAAGTTAAGAAATGCAATAGACTTTATAGTTCCAGAAAATACACCGGTACTCGCAGCGGCCGATGGAATAATAACATATGTTAAAGATGACTCAAAAATAGGTGGCCCCAATCCTGCTTATTGGAATTTTTCTAATTTTGTTTCAATTATGCATAAGAATGGAGAAACATCCAGATATGATCATCTCAGATTTAATAGTTCTAATGTAAAAGAAGGACAAAAGGTTAAACAAGGGGAAAAAATTGCTGAAGTAGGTATGACGGGCTATACATATATTCCACATTTACATTTTCAAATCTTAATATTTATTGGTCCTAACATTTGGACCGATTTTGATACAATAATAGTTAAAGATTTTATAGATTCATAAATAGTAGATAAGAAATAAAGAAAAATAGAGTTTTAATTGTTTGAAATAGATTAATGACCAAAATTAACTAATACATTATATATATAAAAAATTTGATCTACAATTAGATAATTTTTTTAAACTATAGCAAAAATAAAGAAAAATAATAAATATACTAAAATAGTAACAAATAGATACAATGTATTTAATAAGCCCTTTATATTTATATTTCATCATATTCATCAAAAGATTTTGCCTTAGATGTTTCATGAATACGCATCATAACATTGTTGATATAACCTTTTTTATTTATTATTCCTTTATCAGATAATAACTCTATTAATGTATCAATTCTAATACTTAATTCTTCTATTTGTTCTAGTTTATTTGACTCTCTCTCTTTTTTGGATTTATTTTTCTCGTCTTTACGATGGGGTGAAGAGTTATTTTTTGAAGATTTATTCGTCAAAATTATCTTATATTATAATAATTGAGTATTTAAGCCCTATTTTATTATCCTCTAAATTACTATAACTTTTCTATATAAATACAATTACTGTTAAAACCTAAAAAAAGAGATTTTAATTGAAATGAAATAATGTGAAATACAAATTTACTATCTACAATATACTTACTGATTTACTACAGAATTAAAATTTTAAAAATACTGACACATTTGCAATTTCACAAAACAGAGTTTATGATAAAATATCATTGAGAATATTAGTTATTTGAATATTTGATTAATATAAAAATTGTTTTCCAACTTATTATGATATATAAATACGATTAGTTTAGAGTTTTTAATAATTAGACATGCTAATAAAACTAGAACAATATAAAATAGATCCAGCAGAGGATAACACAAATACTCGCCATAATATGATAAATAAATATACATAATAAATATACTTAACTAGATATATAGCATCTTTAATGAATACACCAAATAATCCCTCGACCAAAAATCATAGTAGAAATGAAAAAATTTATAAAGCAAAAATCTTCAATGATTCAATAAAGTTTTATTTACCTAGAGTTGAAGGTTATAATGACATAATCAAAGATATAACATTAAAATATGGAGCATTATCAATTTTTGAGTTTGATGGTTATTTTGAGGGAAAATTTGAACCCACTAAATATATACGAGTAGAAATACATACAAACGATGTAAATACAGAAAAGATGATTGAATTTGCTAATGAAGTAAGAATTAAGTTGAAACAAAAGAGTCTTGCATTTGAATTTAATAATAATCTCATATTAGTGGAATCAGACAATTAAAGATTAAATCTATTAGTATAATTTTTGGACTTCATATTATCTGTCTAACTATTTAATCATATATTCCTATTGGAAAATTTTCAATTATTCTACCTATAATATGTTTCCCTGATGATAACTTATATTTTCTATAAAGAGAAAAATCTTTTGAGTTATAACCAATTTCCGTAATTCTTTTGTAAGTTTCTAATTTATTTTCCAAGATAATCATTCCTATTCCCTTTTTACCTCTTCTTATTTCATACTTGATTTTATTAGGAAGGTTTTTCAAATATATAATAGATTTTGCTTTTGCAAGAATTTTGCCTCGATCTTTAGTGATTAT
Organism: Nitrososphaeraceae archaeon; assembly: GCA_044869655.1. Lineage (GTDB taxonomy): Archaea > Thermoproteota > Nitrososphaeria > Nitrososphaerales > Nitrososphaeraceae > TH1177. The sequence goes on from JBIOXM010000285.1 coordinate 2,157, forward strand.
ATTTATTTTCCTCGTTATAATATTATTTTTTTCGATTTGTTGTATAATTACTATCTTAGTTAACGAATTAGATAGAATTTGTAAGAATAGTTCTGTTGTACCATTATTAATTAAAAGAATCTTTTCAAAAGAATTTAACTTAATACTACTCCTCTTCTCGAGTTTTAAAATATCATTTAAAATAGTAGAATTAGATTTAACATGAATAATGAACATATACAATTAATTAATTAATTAATTAATGGTAAATTTAAAATATATTATATTGTTAAATAATATATCTATATACAGTTAGTAATACTGCAAATGATATAGTTATTAAACTCAAAATTTTTAGTGAATGTTCTAATTTCTTTGTATTATAATCAACAATACCACGTGGTTTACGTTTTAATTCTTTATATTTTCTAGAAATTCTTATTTCTATATATGCTACTAAAAATGCGCCAATAGATGCAATTAATGATAATATAGAAATAGAATTAGTTTGAATAACAAATCCTGCCAGTAAAGGCAGGCTACCCCATGAGATCGCAAACCAAAAATTATTATGAAAGAATCCGTTAAATAATTCAAAGTTATAAGCAAATAAAAAAAAGCCTTCTATAATTGCAATAATTAATAACAATGGAACAAATGTAATAATATAATAAATACCCAATAAGTAGGACACAGAAAGTCCTATCACTACCATCAATCTCAATTCCAAAGTGGAAAAAAAATTACCCCAAGGTTTAATTTTTTTGGAACCTAGATTATCTGCAGCATGAGCTGAAACACCAAGACCTAAAAAATAAATAATAAAGATGGATAGAGCTCTATCCCAGGATATAGATTCGGAAAGCATTGAACCTATTATTGTGAAAGAAATACACATTCCAGTATATGGAAGAAATAGCATTCCAATAAAAGCCCTGAATTTCAATGGCCCAAATCTTGGAACGAACCATTCGTTTATACGAATAGAATTAAAGTTATTGTTGTCATTCATATTTTAAAAGCAGAAATTATTGCTGAAGTTCCGCCTGTATAATATTTAATATCCAAAGATTGAAACCCTTTCTTTGCTAATGCTATTTTTAGGTCTTTAGTCCAGGTACTTTGTTTTATAACTTCATCTAAATTATAAAATACATATTTCCACGGTTTAATAATTTGGCCAGCCAATCGTAGAATATTAAAATAGGAATTCCACAGAAGTCTCATTATTTTATTCAATGGATATACAAAATCACTGAAAATAACTAATCCACCTTTTTTGAGTAGACGCCATAATTCATCAACCAGAAGAGAAATTTTTGCATATTTAGCCAAATAACAAGACACTATACAATCAAAACTTTCTGATTTAAATGGTAATAACTCTGCCATAGAATTAACCAAAAGTGAATATCCTTTTTTTGCTTTAGCATTAGAGATATAACTATATGTTAAATCAACCCCAATAAGGTCTTTATATGGTAGATTAGAAATGAAGGATGAAAAAATTCCTGTCCCACATGCAACATCTAGTATACGTCTATGTTCTGGAGTTATATAATTAGCAAGATTTTGTTTCCACAATGAATCTTTTCCAAATGTAGTATATTTTACTATTCGATCGTAGCTAGATGCATTTCGGTTAGAAAAAAAACTTTTGGCAATAGATTGCACATCGTTAATCAATTTGGGTTCACTATTATATTCTCTTATAATAGAGTTGACTTATATAAAAATATTCAAGCTTTGAAAATTAAATATATTGATTTTTATAATGAAATTTCCTTTTAATATCCTATACTTAATATACTACACAAGAAATCTACCTAGTAGATAATCATATTCATCTTAATATTTTCTACTGAATATTTTTATTTATGATATTTTGTATATTAATTAAATAAAATAAAATATTTATTTGACAATATCTTCTGCTATAAATCAGTTGTAAAATTTATAACAATTAAAAATACTATAGAGAGAATATTCAATCATAAATACTATTCTCCAATTTATTCGATTAAATTGGATAAATATATATACATAAACCTTTAATTCTACTGATATCGTAATACCTTATTGAATAATAAAAAAGATTGCTTATATATTAATTATAATGAACTTAATTAATGAGTAGATATTACATTTTGTTACCGGCTATAATGAGTATGGCTATTATCATACCATCATTTACGTTAATAGCATATTCACAGAAAAATGTAACTATAAATCCTAACTGTGGTACAGAAGAAGGTTTTGAAGTAACTCTTGAAACAGACGGGTTTGAACCAAATAGTAATGTACATTGGGATTTGGTTGATACAATAAATAACACGATTGCACTCTCAGGTTATTTTACTACAAATAGTAGTGGGGGTTTTGAAGAACGCACATATGTTGATGATATTAACAGTGGAGATTACAAAATAAAGTTCTTTGATGACGCGGATACTAACGATAAACTAGATACAAATAAGACAATAATTTCTCGAGACCTTTCTATACCATGCAAAAACCAACAATGACATCATAAATAAAATGGAGATTAGTGAAAGAAACCTATGAAAACCAGTATTTTATCTATTTCATTTATTGGCATATTATCATCATCAATTCTCTTCTTTTTATCAATAGCAAGTATTTATAACGTTCATGCTACAACATATGATTTTAATTTTGCAGCTGTTGGAGATTGGGGATGTAATTCCAATACCGATGCAACTGTTAAAGGAATAGCCAATACAAAAACTACAAATAAACTTGGTGCATCTGAACTTGTGTTAGGTTTGGGAGATTATTCCTATCAACCTACAGCAAATTGTTGGCTCAGTAAAGTTGCGTCAATAGATGATAATATGAAAATTACTATAGGAAATCATGAAAATTCTGCCAAAACTGGATTTAATCAATATAAAAAATCATTTGGCCTAATATCTAATGCATATTATTCATTTGATTTTAACAATGTTCATTTTATAATAATGAATACTCAAACGCCTTATACACCTGGTTCTTCTCAATATAATTTTATAAAGGATGATTTAGCAAAAGCAGCCAAGAAAGTTAATACGAATTGGATAATTGTAGTAATGCATGAACCTTTTTATACATCTCCTACAAGTTGCAAAATTGCATCGTGTCAAGGTATAGGTAATTTACGAGATACTTACCATCCACTTTTTGACACATATGAAGTAGATTTAGTTATAGGGGCGCATCTACACAATTATCAGAGATCATTTCCATTAGAATATAATTCTGCAAGTAGCTCAAAACCTATTATAACTAGTAAAATTGTATCAAAGTATAATGATCCTAAAGGAGAAATATACGTAATTGTAGGTACTGGTGGAATTAACTTCCACAAGATTATAGGTAAAAACTCCTACATAGTAAATCAACAAAGTTCTTTTTTTGGTCACTTAAATGTAGATATAACTAACAAGGGGCAAGTATTGACTGCTAAATTTATTCAAAATAATGGAAAAGTATTTGATTCATTTTCAATAACAAAATGACAAATACAACAAATAGATTTTTTTGTAATATCTTGAACTAAAATGAATTTACTTCTTCTTTAACTTTAAATATATCCGTAACAGTTACATTATTGAATATGATAACATAACAATAACTTGTTGATAAAACTGTTGATAAAACTGGACTCATAATTCTATCGGTGCTCTTTGGAAAATATTTAGATGTAGAATCAAACATCTTGGCAAATTACTAGTCAGAATGAGTAGGTGAAAATAGTTCATCTACTCAGTTAGTTATAATGATTAGTCTTCTTTCTTTCTTTTTAGTTGAATTACTCATATTTCTTGAGTATTTCCTGTTTATCTAAATAACCCATGCCTTGAAACAGCATATTACATATTTCTTGAGTATTTAAAAAATCTGGGTTCTTATTTTCTGGT
>JBIOXM010000286.1:0-2387 GCA_044869655.1 Nitrososphaeraceae archaeon
GTAGAATTAGATAAAAAAATGAAGGGAAATGACCCAATCACAGGCGAATTAACTCAACTAGAAAAAATTAATGGACTTGCATTATACAATAATGGCAATGAGCCGATTGAATTTAAGGAGGGCAGTAGTGTTGCGTTAACAGCAACATTCACCAGATAGTTTTACCCCTAAATTATGATCTTTTTTGGTCCAGAGCTCTAGATCTTCTTTTAATCCTAGGTCTAAAATTCATTTATCATACATTGGTCTTACTAGGTTAGCAGGAGGCATAAAATTGAATCAATTTTTTATCATCTGTTTAAAACCTAAATGAATTTATTAACAAAAATTTGTAATCACTTTAGAACAAAACTTATGAAAATATATTATGATTTAGAGGCGACATCTGAATTAGAAATAGATGAAAATAACAATTCCAGTATAGAAACACACGCTGGATATACAAGTTTTATCTTATATCATAGGCTTGGTTATTGTTGTGGGGATTTAGAAGATACATTTTTAATTGATTTAGAAGATCCTGAATATTTTGACTATGATGATGTCGAAGTTATGAAAGAACCCAATGTAGTTTTTATCATTGTTAATAGTATAGGACATACCAAATTAGGTGATGATAAGAAAGGTTTCAAGTTTTGCCCTTTCTGTGGTGAAAAATTTCATTTACAAAGGATTCATGGAGATGCAATTAAAAATTAAATAGAGTCGGATGACTTCTCCTCCTATTCATTTACTTATTTCTCCTACTAGACCATTAAAATCTCATTTTAAGTTGGTTTATTTATTAAACAAACTTATTAATACGTAATAAATTAATTAAAGTCAATGCAAAAGTCTAAGATTAGTACAAAGACCTTTACTTTTTTACTTGTACTTGGAACATTAATTAGCATAACTCCTACTTTTCTCCAAACTTCTTTAGCACAAAACATCTCTACCGATTTAACTGCTCCTACAGGGGGTAATCTATATGGTGGCGACAAAAAAGGAACCCTAGAAATGTCTGTTCAAAATGGAACTGTTATCGCTACTGCTGAAATGGACGTACCCCCAGCAAATGGTCAGGTATATGAAGGATGGCTAGAAGATAAAGGTGATGCCTCGGGTTATTCATTAAGTCTAGGTAAATTTAATGAGGATGATACTCTTGGTGTAAATCAAACAATGGTAAACCCGTATACCTATACCGTATTTTATGTTACAGCAGAACCAGTGGATGACGTTGATCCCAAGCCAGCTGGTGTAGTAGCAGGTGCACAACTGAATAGCCCATTTGGGCAATAATAATTTTTTTACCAATTAATAATAATAATTTTTTTACTTGAGTTCTACATCAATAACAATTATTACTAATTTAAATAGACATATTGAACTATAGATTAAGGCGACTTTGTTATCTGGAATTCTTTAATTGGATTTCAATCTTCTTTATTGAAGACCTTTTTTAATTTCACCGCTAATATTTGATAAAACATTAGCTCCTCCTATTGCTATTTTTTTAGCGGCCTCCCCAATTTGGCTTAGAATTTCTGTCGAATCTATTCCTTCCAAATTATTATTGGTCCCTTTATTTATATTATTCAAATTAACCTTATTATGTTCATCTGCAATATTTTCTATTGTGTTTGCAGTATTATTCATCACAGTTTGCGCATAGATTGGAATTAAACACATCATCAATACAAGAAATGTAGGTACTATTGCTAAATTCGTTTGAATCGGCATATGAAAAAAATAATATGATTTAATTTTTATAAGTATCTATATAATTTAAAGTAAAATATAAGATATCTTTTTATGGAAAAATTTAATCAAAAATGGATATATTTTACAATGATCACTTAATATTGAATGGATTTACTAGATACATTTTCTCAAAAGTTAGGTTAATTTTTGATATTGTATTGAAGTTAATCTAACCAATTTATTCTTTTTCTATAACTTTCTTACCTCCTATTGTGACAATATATTAAAATAAATAAATCAATAAAAGAAAGAATATGAAATACAGAAGTAGAACAGAAATAGTATCAATGATACTAGAGGCAGCTAATGGAGGAGCAACCAAGACAAAGATTATGTACAAAGCTTTTTTAAGTTATGCACAATTGAGAGAATATCTTTCGGTTTTGATTGAGAACTCTCTTTTAGAATATCTTGAAGGAAATCAAAAATACAAAACTACAGAAAAAGGATTAAACTTGTTAAAAATGCACAATGAAATGGGAGAATTGTTACAAACAAAAGTAAGATATAATTAACTTATTCCTTATCACGATATTTCTTTCATTATATCTTTGGGTTTAATTAAGGAAATATCTATTTTTTAAATCATAGAATGGAGAAAATATATTTGAATCTAGTAACCTAAATTTGTTTATCTTTGT
>JBIOXM010000287.1:0-2469 GCA_044869655.1 Nitrososphaeraceae archaeon
GAAGTAAATTTCTGGACACGATGGTTTTTTAACTCTAAAGTGTATACATATTTACCTGACGGATCAACTGCTATATCATGTAATTTTATGAATTGTCCATCTTTTGAACCTTTCTCTCCCCACTTTAATAGGAATTTTCCATCCGAGTTATACTTTTGAATCCTATTATTTCCAGTATCGGTTACATATACATTACCCGCTTTATCGATATCGATGCTGTGGGGAGCAATAAGTTGTCCGTTTTCACTTCCTTTGCCTCCAAAAATAGTTAAAAATTGGTAATCATTCGAGGAATTTTCACCACTAACTGCATTCCCAAAAGGGCAAGTTAAACTAAATAAGAAAATGAAAGACAGAAGGCCTGAAGTAGTAATCATATCCATACTCTAAAGAACGAAGTAATCTTTATAAAAGATTATTATATATTATATTATTTCAACTGTTTTAAAGGTGAGATTTCTAGAAAAGTTTTATTATAGCTATAGAACTTTATAAAAATGAATTATAATTCTCTTATTAGAGCCTTTTCTAGAATTCTTATATTATCGTACAAATATAGATTTATTGAGATGATGGTAGAAAATTTTAATAACTTTGTTACTTTGCTGTTCTTTCTATTTATAGCTTCATTTTGTTTATTTAACATTTATCCTATTATTGGAGAAGAGGATAATTTTTTTGGAATCTTTCCTGAAGACTATTATGATCCAGAAGATTATGGCCAAGAATCATTCCCTTCAGAACAATCTAATGATCATGAAACAACTCATATAGAAAGTCCTACTAACGATAATTTTCGAAAATCAACAAATTTACCATCAGAAGAGAATAACAATAATATCAATTTTATTGCTGCTGGGGATTGGAATTGTAATGAAGAAACGAAGAAAACAATAAAAAGAATTATACAGTTACAACCTGAACTTGTACTAGGACTGGGTGATTATACCGTTGAAAATATTTCTCCTCAATGTTGGTTTGACATCTCAAAACCTCTTGATGGTCTAATGAAAATAGCCATAGGTAATCATGATGTAGATTATCAGAGCTCTTATTATCAACTATTAGATCATTATAATTTGTACAAACCTTACTATTCATTTAATTTTCAAAATATTCATTTTGTGACTATTTCTACAGACCATCCATTTGAAAAGGGAAGTATTCAATATGAATTTTTAGAATATGATTTAGAAAAATCCTTAGAGGATAGATCAATATTATGGAGAATTGTATTCCAACACAAACCTCTTTATACATCTTCAGATTTCGATCAAAAAGCATCTGAGGAATTGAAGACAACATTCCATAAATTATTTGAAAAATATCATGTTGACCTTGTATTATCCGGTCATACACAATACTATCAAAGATCTCTTCCGCTTTCATATAACAACGATAATCCATCTTATCCTGTCGTGATGGATAAGATTAATTCTGACTATTTAGATCACGAGGGTATAATTTTCTTAACTGTAGGTACTGCGGGCGATGAATTGCATCACATTGATTATATTCATCCTTATTATGTTATTCAAGAGAGATATTTTGGATTCCTAAATTTTGATTTAAGAAATAATGGAGAAACTTTAGTGGGTACATTTTATAATACAGACAATCTTGGAATAATTGACAAATTTCAGATTTCTAAAGATAGGGCTGGAGAAAAAATCTATTCTGACGAAAATTCCGACGAGTATAACAATAAATATTTTTCTTATCCTGAGGAAAAATCATGGATTTTTAACAATCGTATTCATTTAACAGACAATCATGCAAACTCTTATAAAATGAAGCTTGACTCTTAAGAAGGTAGTTCAGAGTATCTTTTTATATCATATGGAGAATATTTTATAATTGAGTTCATCTACTTTAATAAAGAATATTCAGATTAGGGTTGAAAGGACCTTAAAACAAGGGCCTCCTATTGATCTTTCTACAATAAAATGTAATCAATATTTAAGGAGACACATTAACAATAAAACCAGACTTGTAGTTTTATGTGTAGACTTGGTAGGATCTACAAAACTAACTTTGTCGCTTACATCCCAGGAATTAATTTCAATAATTAATATTTTCTCAACTGAGATGAGTATGCTAATTTCAGGTTATGGAGGTTATGTTTTAAAATATGTAGGAGATGCAGTAATCGGAATATTTCCAGCTGATTTTGATTCACAGAAAGCGTGTATAAATTCTATTATGTGTGCAAAAACTATGCTAAATATTATTAACCAGGTTATTAATCCTGTCTTTTCTAATAAGTTACCTCTGATTGAGATTAAGATAGGTATAGACTTGGGCGAGTCAATGATTGTATTATACGGCAAAAATGTCGAAATAGCTCATATTGATATTATTGGCTCAAGTATAAGTATAGCTGCTAAAATAACTGCTTTAGCCAAGCCAAATCAAATTCTCATTAGTGAAAATATTTTTGATACCATTGTAGAGATTCCAAAAGATATT
>JBIOXM010000288.1:0-3481 GCA_044869655.1 Nitrososphaeraceae archaeon
AGTATTATATTCAACATTTTCGTCTAAATTATTCTGAATAGCTTCCAAAACATCATTAATTCTATTTCCCATAGAAGGAGATAATCTATTTAGATGATCCTTTATCTTTTCCTTATCTGCAGGAAAAGATATTCCTTCAAGTAGATTTGCAAGTTTAGATGCCTTTTTTATATCGGTAGGAGAATTTTCTACTGATTTTCCATCAATATCTGCTATCTTAGAAGTGTCATTTTCACTTTTTTCAGTAAAATTTGGATTATCAGAAACATATGCCATTTAATTTATTCTCCTATTATTAATTATAAAGAATGTAACGTTAGCCATTATTACAATAGAGCCTTTATACTATAAAACAGCTATTAGTAATAACATATGTTATATATCACAGCAGTATGATATTTGAGATAAATTAGAAATTAGTTAAGGTAATGTATTACTTTTCAATAGTATAATAAAAAGATTAATGACTACTACCATAAATTTTAATTAGGTAAAGAAATGATGATTTTGTTATGTTTATATATATATATAATATATCATTAATATTTGCCAAGAATTCTTTAACAAACATCAAAATTTTTATTTCTGCATGAATCTAGAATTTCACTTATTTGTCTAAAAATATCAGTCCACATCGACCATGTTAATTTTCTTGTATTCGTATTTTGTCTGCTAGGATGATAAGAGGCGAGTAATATTTTATTACTGTTGCCTATTTGAAAAATTAATCCATGTTTAAATTTTATACCTTTAATTCTATGAATCTTGCAAAATTCATCAAAAGCTAATTTTCCTAAAGTTAAAAATATTTTACTAGTTTTATCTAATAGTTTTAACTCAATAGTTAGATATTCATTACAATTACTAATTTCTACTAATGATGGCTTGTTTTTTGGTGGAGCACATTTTACTGTAGATGTTATATAAACATTATTTAATAGTAATCCATCATTTTTATCTTTACTAAACGGTTGATTACAAAAATTATAGTTATATAAAGCCTTCATAAGCCAATCTCCAGAGCTATCTCCAGTAAACATTCTGCCTGTCCTATTTCCCCCATGTGCAGCAGGAGCTAAACCAATTATTATCAAATTAGCATTTAGATCTCCAAATCCACCTACAGGTTTAGACCAGTAATCTAAATTTTTGAATCTTTTAACTTTTTTAGTTCCCACATTTTTGATGTATTCTGATAATCTTACACATTTACTACATTTTATAATATTTTGATTTACAAGAATTAAATTTTCTAAATTAGAGTCCTGAAACAATAGAAATACATCTTATTTGTAAAATATAACGTTATGGTGGAAAGACTTTATACTATTACTCTTTTGATAAATTAAAAATATATCCAGATTTTTTAGCTTAATTTGAATTTATAAAATAAGTATCAATATATAACTAAATTAACAAAAGTTGAAAAAAGTTTTAAAAATATAACAATTACAAATAACAAGAAGTACAATCTCTTAGAAGCCTTTTGAGAATTTTATTTAATTCTATTGATTTACAATCTCTTTAACTCTTCCTACAATGCCGCTTTCTAGAATAACCTTAATTCCATATGGATGAGTTGATGAAGATGTTAAGATTTTCTTCACTATTCCCTCGGTCAATTCCCCAGTCTTTTGATTTGTCTTTTCTATTATTTTAACTATAGTGCCTGGTTTTATATCCTTCCTCTTTATTATATTCTCCATTCTCTTTGAATAATTATTAAATATTTATATAAATATTTATATAATATTAGCATACATATTTTCATATTTTGACATTCTATTACTATAGAAATTGGTATAAAATAAAAAAATACTCCCTATAAATTAATTTGATTTTATATTTATTTAATAACTTCAGTATTTTCTAATTTAGTTTTAATTTTCATAATAGGAGAACTATGAGAATTAAGTCAAATATAATAAAGGAGGCTAAAACAATGTATTAGAATTTGAAATAACATTAAAGATATAAGACTAGTTGCAAAAATAAGACTTACTAAAATGTCAGAAGAAAAACAGATCGAGGACCTAAAAACCCAATTTCGTAAAACTACTGAATCAGAATTACGAAAGCAAATGCTTGATACAATATCTGCTTACAAGAATAATGGTATAGATGCAATAAACGATTTGATTAGTACAACAATTGATGGTGAGGTAAAATCTTACGGATTAAATCTAATTAAGAAAATGAAAGAGAACTCTTAACTTTATTTTTTTATCAAATAATCATTATTGATGAGACCATAAAACCATGGGATATTCGTCTCCATTTAAGATCTACACCAACCAACAAGTTATATATGTCTGGATAATTACTTTGAATTAAGACCTTTCAATATGTTTGTAAAATATATGAAGAAAAAATAAGGAAAATTTTGATTATATTGAGTTACAAAAAGATAATATTAGATGAGAAACATAATCCTATAGATATAATTCATCAAGACTTTTTTATCATCATTAGCACTGTAATAATATGCTATGACGTCTAAATTCATCAATATATTCAAAAAGTTAGTTATTTACAGATAATAAATTTCTATGTATGAAAGGATTCTGTTATATGCTCTCTATATAAAATGAATACTACTAATTCATAACAGTCGTTGTGTAATAAATATAGTAAACATTAGAAGTAGCATCAATTAAAGCGTAAATCATTCTTTTTTTGTAGGTTCAAAAAACCATTTGCGTCTATAATTTTCATCTTTTAGTTGAGGCTCTTTAAATATTTTAAAATATGTTTGTTTTATGATATTTTGTTTTTCAATATCCGATCTTATCCATAAACTATCGAAGAATGAGAGTAAGGCAGAAACCGTTAATTCGTTGTTAGAAAATGATGCCATTTCTATTGAATCTTTAAACGTCCCTTTTTTAACATACTTAATAGATATTGAAAATGCAATTGCTTGATCAGTAACCAGTATTATAGTTTTGGTGTCTATCTTTTTTGTGGTATAATTAACATACGTTCCTAATATTTTATTAGTCTCATTAATCTTTTGTTCAATTTCTTTCTTAATGTTTGTATTCTCATTATCTATACGAATTAGTACTTTAACTTTTATAAATCTATTAATTGCTTCTCCTAAAAATTTTACTATTCCATTACTTTCGGCAAACCAAAATGAATCAATTGTTGGAAAGAATAATAGAATCTCTTCTACTGCAGACTGAATAACTTTGGGAAATATTTCCAGTATTGTACTTAAATCTGTTATATTAGTATTTAATAAACTAGTATCAAACATTACTCTTTGAATTTCAGCAATTTTTTCACTTGCTGGAACAGATAAATTCCAAAGTTTTTCAAAAAAATAGTATTGCATTTGCACAAATTCTTTATTGGTTATATGAATAAATTTTAATTTTAAATTATCATCATTTTTCTCTAAATGGTTATCTTGTTTGAAAATAGACTGAGTATAACTAAAGAATTGTTTTTTGTCAGATATCCCTAAATAACCTGT
>JBIOXM010000289.1:0-5124 GCA_044869655.1 Nitrososphaeraceae archaeon
GACTTTGTAATAATTCAATGCTAAAATAGGATCATTGAAACTATCCACATTATATTCATTATCTTCTAAAATATTCTTTATAGTATAAGTTACATCAGGTTCATCGTCCACTAATAAAATTTCTTTACCTTTATTATTGGATATCACTTCTGATTGATTACACCTCTCTCTCACTATTTATTATCAATACATAACATAAAAAGTATATCCTCTATCGTTCAATTATTTTCTCTTCTATATTTTTTTCAAATCCTTATGGTGATTCTTAAATATCATCTTGATAAAATAAAGAAATTAATAGATTTTCATAAAGTTAATTCAAAGGATACAGATTCATTTATGGTGGTACATAAAGCCTGACAAATGCAACTCTCTATCACACCAACTTAGCAAATGCAGAACTAAGTCAAGCAAATCTAAGTGTGTTCTATTCATTATATTCTACACCTTTATTCTTTGCAATTTATGGGACGAACAATACCGTCATTCAGAATTGCTGTTGTATTGGAAGAAAAGAAATGGAAACAATATAGAAAATATTTGAATAATAAAAAAGATAGAAAAGTATTTGATCATATGTTCTCTATTGCAAATTTGTAAAACTCTGCTTCTTCTAATGCTGTTAATCCAATTAGAATACATCCTATTATGATGTCTATAGTTTTACATCATTACAAGACCTTAAAAGAAAAAAATCTTCTTGTTGACAAAGATCCCCTGGCTGCTACTGACTTTAAGAATGATATCAATATTATAGATAATAATATCATTCTAAAAAGGGAAATAGAAAAATGGAATAATTATTCTCTAGTATTACGAAAACCAAATCGAATATTGTTCAACGAAATGTTACAAGCGTCATACAAATATTCAGTTGCAATAAATGCTAAAGGAAAAGAATTCTCTACAGAATCCTTGTTGATCTCATTAATATTTGATCAACAGAAAATGCTATTAAGAAATATTGTTAGCAAAAATAGCAACATATTAGTTAAGGACAATGGGTGATTTTACAAAGTAGTTTGATGACAATTTTCATAATGACAGTACTAATCTATATTGTTAAGTTAATAGAGCCTAAGTGTCAGTAAAATCAAATTGTTATAGAAAAGAATCAGTTTTGCAGTAAATCATTTTATAATTCTCAATAACAGTCCAAGTAGAGTTTATACTTTCTTTTATACTTTTATTGAGTGAAGCAATAATAACTTCTTTAATAAGTTATTATTCATATCTACTAAAAGATAAATTAAATTTTTATTATTAAATATTCACAGAAAGAAAGTTTTTCTAACCAATTTAATCAATAAAGAACAAGTTTTATAACCCCTTAAATTAATAGTGAAAAATGAAAGGAATTATTTCTATTTTACTCGTGATTTTTAATTTATTAGTAATACTCTCTATAGTTTCATTTGATAGTAGAGAATATTCAATTTATGCCAGTCAAATGTATGCCAATTCACCAGAAAATGCTCATACCAATGATTTCTTTACTTTTTTCCAAAATTTTCATGCTAATGCAACGAACGAAGGAACGAATGACGAATTTTATCAGGAAAATACCAGACATTTTATTAGATCAGAAAATTTAATTGACTTTAGTTTTGGCATTGTTGGTGATTGGGGTTGTACTGAAAATACTGCAAAAACAGTAGGGTTAATTCAAAATCACGATCCTGATATAGTGTTTAGTCTAGGGGATACATCCTATGGTCCTGACATAAAATGTTGGACAGATATAGTTAGTCCCATATCTGATAAGATGAAAGTAGTAATCGGAAATCATGATGTCATGTCACCAAGTCTTTTGGAGCAACATCTTAAAAGGTTTGGATTAGATCAATCATATTATTCCTTTGATTATAATAACATCCATTTTTTGATGATGGATACGGAATCTTCCTATCTTCCTGGCTCAGATCCTGACTTTTCAGACCTAGAAAATACAGAACAGTATAGGTTTGTTGTTAATGATTTAGCCTATGCATCTATAAATCCATATATAAAGTGGATTATTGTAATGAGTCACAGAGAGTTTTATTCTTCGTTATGTGGAGGGCATGACGCTTGTGAACCAATAAAGAAATTGAGAGAGGTCTATCATCCACTATTTCAACGATATGGTGTAGATATATTATTTAGTGGACATGCTCACAATTATCAAAGAACGTATCCTTTATTTTATAACTATGTAAATTCATCACAACCTATTATTGATGAAGAAAATGATAAAACAGGATATAGATCGCCACACGGAATGTTTCAAATAATAGTTGGTACAGGGGGTATCAACTTTGATCATTTTTCTAACCAAGAGCCTTATGTAATCTATCAGCAAGATTCTAGTTATGGATTTTTAAACATAGATGTTATTGACCAAGGAAATGTACTAATAGGAAAATACTATAGTAATGATGGATACATATTAGATAGTTTTCAATTTATTAAATAAACATACTAAGAACCGTTATTCCCTTCTTTATATACCGTTATCCCTTCTTTATATAATATAAGAATGTAAACTAAAAGTTAATCTATGGTTCTATTAACTTCAGAAATTATAATCTCCCGATAAATTTTTTACTTAATTTATAAAATTTTGATATTTTACCTTCACTTCTTCCCTTTGTCCTAATGGAACTTCATAATATAACACTAAATCAAGCAGGTCAAGAATAAGAGATAAATCAATCCGTATAAACTATGTAATCTATATATTATTATAGTATGGTGGATCTTAATGAGGCTAATGCAATAACAATAATAAAGGATTCTAATTTACAACTATATCTACCACCACCACCATCATCATTAATTCAACATCAATCATTGCCATCTATAATGAAAATAAGAATATGGAAAGATGAAAGATTAGAACATCTAGATATTCCAAAAGGATTAATAGAATTATTACAGGTCAATGGTTTAACAGTCGAAAAAGTATTAGAATATGGTCCATCACAAATTGCAGAAATATTAGGAATAGATGATCATGTTGGACAAATAATATTTAGTGAAACAATTAAAAATACTAGTAATATAATTTCTAAATATAATTTTTAATCTTTAATAATTTCTTTGTAAAACTATATGGTTTCCTAGCAAGTTTTGATATTTTTGCTTTACTTTATCTCTCTTTACTTCCATAGAGCCTTTATAACAAAAGTAGAAATAATCATATTATATCTATTCTGAGTCATAATAATGGCAAAACATGTTGAAATGGATGAGAGAGTTAAATTTAAAGATCAGATCGAAGAAAAAATAGATGGTTCTGTAATTGTGATAGTCAAATTAAACGTAGAACCGGATAAGGTTGAACAGTTTGTAAATGATTGGGCAAAAGACGCTGCTATTTTTAAAAAACAACCTGGATTTATTTCTACTCAACTACATAAGGGAATTGGAAAGAGTAGCGTATTCATTATGTATGAGATTTGGGAGTCAATAGAACAGTATAAGAATGCAGTTAAAACACTAATTTTTAGTTCAGAAACGCAATCACCATTGATGAAATATGATGATAATAGTTTAGTGATTTCGGCACATGTATTCAAGAAGATCGCTGTTCCAGGAATATGTCTAGTTTAAAGTATTACCCAGACATGGCTATAAGGACATATTTCTCGAACTTCCTTTTCACTTCATCTCTCTATCCTCAAGGAACTTCATTGTAAACAAGGAGAAGAATAAGAAGACATTACAGCATAGACATGTTTTATAAAAATATCTTTAGCAACGTTTTTTGGCACGTAACATTCTTCTTCTTCTTTTGCCATTTCAGAAGAATATAGTTGTGTTAAGGCATTAAGATTTATGAATGAGGAGGTCAGAAAACATATTCTAAAGTCTTTTGATTGTGTTTCTTCTTCTGTTTTTTTTGAGGTTTCACGTATCTTTTCATAAAGATCAAAGCCATCAACTATAGACATTTTAAAATCAATAAGAACAAGATCATAATTTTGTAGTTTAACGTTAACTTCTGCAAAGTCTGAATAATTTATTAATGTTGAATTAAATCCTTCTTCCTCTAACCATTTTTTATATTTTAAAGAAGTTTTAATATCATCATCAACTATTAGAATTTTGTTTTGCATTGATCAGTATTGTTATTGTTATTGTTGATGATAAATTTTTACTTGATTTCTTATAATATTTTGATATTTTGTCTTCACTTCTTCCCTCTTCCCTTCAGGAACTTCATAATATACTAACAAGTCAATGAGACCAGATTTAGGATCTCTATCCCTTTGTGAGCCATGAACCTTACCTCCATACTCTGTAACAATATCAGACAAAATTTCGTATTTCTTTTGAATTTCCGTTATTGAACCTTGCAAATATTCCAATGAATTAGACATTTTGGGTTTAGATTGTTGTTGTTGATTTGCAAAAGTAGAGGCATATGGTGTTCGTTTTCTAGCAGAGGGATTGAAATAACGAGGTTTTTGTGCTGTTGATGGTGGAGTTATCCCTTCGTCTTTTGTTATTATCTTAGTAGTACTTCCTGAAGATTTGTTGCCTCTATTAGGGCAAATATGTTTCTTCTTTGTAAAGACTTCCCAATACTCATTTACTGAATCATTCCAATATATCTGAATACCACAACCGTAAACACAAGATCTTGGATTAATATTTTGATTATTATTTTTAGAAGTCATTTTAATTAAATAATAATTAATCCATCAATCTCCAATGTTTTCGATTTATATAATCTTCCAATTCTTTTTCTTCTTTTTTTGTTAATCTCTTTTTATTCTGTAATTGATCATATCTTGACAATCCACAAACAGTACAAGACGAATTGTTTTCCGCTAGTTCCTTATGTTTACATTCTTTATTATTATTATTTTGTTCATTATTTTGAGTACTCATTTTCCTTCATTTTTAACCAGATAGTAGCGAATGTACATGTTGTATAAAAACATCTTTTGGTACTTCTTTGGAAACATAACATTCTTCTCCAAATTCTGGATGAACCTCTGCTAATGCTGCATAATTTATTCTTGATGAAGTCATAAAACATATCCGAAAATCATTTGATGGTGATGTATCTTGTTGTACTTTTTTTGACAAATCATGTAACTTGTGATAAAGATCAAATCCATCCATTACAGACAT
>JBIOXM010000290.1:0-9938 GCA_044869655.1 Nitrososphaeraceae archaeon
TGTCATTTTAAACTTTTAAAAAGTGAAGTCTTATCTTCTTTGAATCTATTTGTAATAAGATTTTTAACTGAATTGTTAATATCGATTTCATTCTCATTAAGAATCTCAGTTAATTCTGCAACGGATGAAGGTGGGATATTTTTATCTAGAAATGAATATATGATTCTTCTTTCTAAGAATTCAAAATTATCATTTCCGATTTTGTGTATATCTTGTAAGATCAATTGTCTTAATGCTTGCAGATCGTTGATTTTACTTTCATGATCTGATATTTCCTTTTCAATCTCCGATAGAGTATTTTTGATTAAGTCTAATAATAATCCAATTCTGTGAAAGTTTTTATTTTTTTTATTATAATATTCTGATATTGATTTCTCATGTTCTTTATACAGCTTTTCAAATTCTTTGAATCTTAATTCTTTGATCTTGTTATTTCTAATTGAAAACCCATCTCTAGAAAAAGCCATATTCATACTAAAATTTGAAGCTAGTTTATAGTATTTTCTATCTGGTGCGCCTAAGTTACTTTCTTGTGTATATGTTTCTATTAATCCAGAATCTTCTAAAATTTTCATATGGCGAAGAATAGATTGTTGTCCTATCCCAATAATTTTTGATAATTGATTAAAATATAAGGGTTCTTTTGACAGCAAAATTAAAATTCTTCTTCTAGTTGAATTTCCCAGAATATCTAAAATTAAATCAGTGCTTAATTTATCATTTTTATTATTCATATTTGGAACAATTCCAGAATTGGCTTTGGTTTTCAAATCAATCTCCTTTACTAGTAAATCTTATAATTTTAATGTATACTCCCAAAAAATATTGAATTTTATCGAATTACATCTCAGGCATTTCTCCATTCATTCCTGCACCCATACCTCCGCCATATGGTGGACCGGCGGGTGTCTTAGATTTACTTGATGCAATTACATTATCTATTCTAAGTATCATAGACGAAGCTTCTGTTGCAGCATTAATTACTTGTTCTTTTACAGCAAGGGGCTCAACAATTTCTTTTGCATATACATCAGAAACCTTTCCATTGATAACATCTATCCCATACTTTGGTTTATTGCTAGTAGAAACTTTACTATGTAACTGAACTTTGCTATCAATTATATCCATGCCTGCATTTTCAGCTAAAGTTAAGGGGATTGATTCTAGTGCTTCAATAAATTTCTCTGCAGATAATTGTTCTCTACCACTTAGTCTATTAGACCATTCTCTAAGTCTATGAGATACAAATGCTTCAGGTGCACCAGCTCCTGTAATAATATAAGGATATTCAACTACATCTTTTACACTCATGAGCGCATCGTGAATAGACCTCTCTACTTCATCAATTACTCTTTGGGACCCACCTCTTATTAAAATAGTTACAGACTTTGGGTTTTTGCATTCTTCTACAAAGACCCATTTATCATTCTCAATTTGTTTCTCTTCCACCAAATTAGCATAACCAAGATCCTCTTTGTTGAGATCATCAAGGTTTGTAATCAATCTAGCTCCAGTTGCCTTTGATAATTTGAACATATCGCTTTCTTTTATTCTTCTAACAGATAATATTCCCGATTTAGCCAAATAATGTTGTGCCATTTCATCTATTCCTTTTTGACATAATACCACATTAGCATCTGTGGCTGAGATTTTGTCAACCATTTCTTTTAATATTGTATTTTCTTCATTAATGTATTGCTGAATTTGTTCAGGATTATTAATATTTATTTTTGCATCAAATTCAGTCTTTTCTATTTCTAAAGGACAGTTAAGTAATACAATCTTCGCATTTTCAATACTCTTGGGCATTCCGCCATGAACAACTTCCTTATCTAGCACAATTCCATTGATAAGTTTAGTATCTTTAATTGAGCCGCCCGGTTTCTTCTCGATTTTTATATTGTCAATATCTACTTTGAACTTTTTGTTATTAGATTCACCTGATACTTCCAAAATAGACAATACTGCATTTATGACTAAATTTGACAATTCTGGAGAATTCGTAGATATGAGTTTGGATGACATAGATGTAGTAGCAATTTTTTTCAAATATTCTTTATCTGTGGGATCTATCTTTTCTGCAATTTCTTTTAATAATTCAATTGCTTTTTCTGCACTTTTTCTATATCCTTCTACAATGACAGTAGGATGAACTTTGTTGTTTATCAATTCTTCAGCCTTTTCCAAAAGTGAACCTGTCAAAACAACAACTGATGTTGTACCATCACCAACTTCATTGTCAACACTTTTAGTTATTTCTACCATAATTTTTGCAGCAGGATGTTCAACATCTATTTCTTTAAGAATAGTAGCTCCATCATTTGTTATTGTAACATCACCTAACGTATCAACCAACATTTTATCCATGCCCCTTGGGCCTAGACTAGATTTGACCATTTCTGAGACAAGTTTAGCTGCGATGATATTATTTCTTTGCGCATCTTTATCTTTTGTTTCAGTAGTTCCTTCTTTCATTAAAATAATTGGGACTTGAGATGACACTATATTACACCTCTTGTTACTAACATTATAGATGTATCTCTTTATATATTTTTCTGAGCAATTAACTAACCTTTCATTATTATTATCATAAAAAAACCGTAGAATATTCTTTATTAAACACATCATGTGAGTAACAAATAAATAATAGATAACATTTAATTTAAGCAGATATTGCATATGGCAACATCTCAAGGATCTCGAAAAAATAAAGAAATAGAAAGAAGGGAAACGATGATAAGACGACCATTCGATGAGCTTTTTGATAACTTTAGGCAAGATATGGAAGATACATTTTTTGCTCCTTTTATAAATCCGCTAAGATCTGCTGGAATACAACAGGGAATAGAATCAATTGAAACACGCATCCCATTATGTGACATTCTAGATAAAGGAGATAAATATTTAATTTCACTAGAAGTACCTGGTATACAAAAAGACAAAATAGAAGTTAAAGCAACAAATGAATACATTACAATTTCGGGAATAGAAGAAGGAAGAAACGAAAAGGAAGATGGTAATTATGTACTAAAGGAAAGAACCTATAGGTCATTCTCTCGGAGGATACCATTTTCAGAAAATATCATACCTACTGAAATAGGCGCTACAGTAGAGAACGGTATTTTAAAAATTGAGATACCTAAACAAAAACCTACATCCATTAAGGAAACTCAAATAAAAATAAAATAATACACACAATAGAAATCTTTATTTTTTATAGATGAGCCTTACCCAAAATTATTCTCGTATAAACAATACTGCTAATTGATTTTTATCTTTAACATTAGACCCTATTTTATTATAAAATAAATTTACCCTTTGCTATAGTCCTTTATAGAAAACTTTTTCACTTTGCTGAAAATAATTAATAGTAACTAGCGATTTTAAAAGTCCTCGTATAATTATATTATAAATAGGAGTATTACCAAATGCTACATATATTTTTTCAAAATATGAAAAATATGAGCGATCTTCAAATCTATTTATTATTTTTTCGCGAATAATTTCGTTACTATCATCATATCTAATATTTTCAATATTATCAATGGATCCTATCTTTTTACTTATTAGTATTAATTTATCCATATCCTTCGCTGATTCCTCATCTTGTGGTACTAAAGTTATATCATTAGAAGAATCTACTTCAATGGTTTTGATTAAAAGTTTGTTACTCTCAGGAATAATTTTATCTAATTTATTAAATATATCAGTTAAAAAGAATTCTATAATATTTGTATCAACATAATCTAAATTTTTATTCTCAGAAGATGATTTAATTAAATATTTTTCAATTTCATAAAATGGTCGCAAATATATAGAAGGCAAATGAAAATATATAAAAAAATCACTAGTTTCTCCAGCTCTTTGCTTTTCAATCGTAAAATTTACTATATGACAAATATTATAAACTGCATTGATTGTTGAAAGTAAATTTTATAATTCATATGAATTTAGCTTTCTGTTGGGAATAAAATGTACAAGATATTTATTATGACTCATGAAGTTTTATATGCAATAATTACTTATTAAATTTTTGTGAATGCATTATAAAGTAGTTCTAATTAAGGAAAAAAATATGCTAGTAATATTCTAGATTTGAAATAATACCGCCGTTGACATACTACATAACTTCAATAAAAGGATTGATATATTCCATGGTCACATATTGGAAGATACAGTTTCTAATACTATGAAAAAAGTTTAGTCTTTAATATTGTTGAATTAATCTCATATTATTATTCACTCACACACATTATGTGAGTAAGATATAAATAGTCTCTTGTTATATTTTTTCATGGTGATAATTCAAAATTGTTATCGACCTATATTAGTAAATTTAAAAATAAATATGGAAATAGAGAAAAAAACATCAATGAGAACAAAAACCATTCATTAGAAATTTGGAAGCAGGATAAAAAAGAGCTAGTTTTAAAAAATCTTAAAAAAGCTCAAAAGTTATACAGAGATGGAATAAAGAAAGTATTTTTACCTCTTCTAATAATATCTTCGTCTCTTCTCATTCCGATAAGTCAAATGGGGGACCATCAAGCATTTGCATATCATCAACAATACAGGCTTCCATTACCATCAGAATTAGAACATCAACCCTCTTATGCTATACGAATCCCATTTGGCGTTGGACAAACAGATTATTCTGTCGGATATGATCCTTCACAAGTAGCCATTCCTGCTGGCATGACTGTAGTTTGGTTTAATGATGATTCAAATCCTCATACTGTTACTACTATCTCGGCAGCACCAGAACAATTTGATTCAGGCATAATACCACCAGGTGGATTTTCTGTAATGACTTTTACACATCCAGGACTATACATCTACTATGATAAAATGAATCCATCAGTAGAGGGTAGTATAATAGTTGGAGATCTTGTACAATTAGGTAAAAATATGGAGATGAGAATTGGAGGAAATTTACCATTTAAGTTTACTGATTTAGGACGTCTAGTACTATCTTTTGTTCCACATAAGGTCACACTTCCACCTCCACTTGATATGACATATAATGTTACAATTTACGATGAAAAAATGGAAAATGCCATATACAATAGACAGTTTGGTGACATAGATGGAATTTTAGACTTAGAGATTATTCCAGTAAAAGGTATTAAAGGTGTCCCAGAACAGATTAAAGAAGCAAGTTCAAATGATAATATAACTACCTTTGAGAAACAAGAACTAAATAACTCAGCAGCAGCAGTAAGAGAAGGACCAACTACAAATAATACTACTACAAACAGAGGAAATTTAGGAAATGAGAAAGATAGTGCTGCAATGCTTTCAAATACTTCTTCCATTCCTCTATCCAAGTCAACTATAAAAACTACCACCTATGGACCAGACTTAAGTGCTCCTATTACTGGGACGTATCATATTGAAGGACCAATTCTTGTAGAACCTAATGACTACATTATAAAAGTAGAATTAATATCAATAGATGGAAAGAGCTTATCTAAACCTATAGAAGATGTATTTCTATTGCCAGCCAAATTATAAACTTTAACAATAAGCAACATTTTTTATTTTTATTCTATCACTAATAAAAGATTGATAATTATGATAACAGCTGCTTTTTCCTTTAGACACACCAATAGATAAAGAAGAAAATGATTGGTTATATCCTCAAATGATTAAGGCAATCAAAGAAAAGGTTAAAGATTCTATTATTCATGTCTTTTCTCCTACAAAAACTGTAGATTTAGTGAATTACTAATAATGAGACGAAAGGATGAATAGATAAACTTGTGTCAAAAGACTACTTTGTTATTATTATCAAATGTAGTGGGCCCTAGAAAACTACGGGCCCGTCGGGAGTAATACCGATAGCGGTTCTAAAAGTGGAGTCAAATATAGTAAATATTATTAACTTGTATTTACTTGTTGGTAACGTATTCTCATAATAGCTGTGTAATTCTATAGATCTTACCTTCACCATCTGATTCTCTGTCTAATGTCAATATATACAAAAATCCATCCTGGCCAGTTTCAATATCTGTTATTCCACCAAAATCTGTTCCAAGAGCTATTGCAGACATTTCTTGTTCATTGTCAGCAACTAAGTCAGTTAGTCCAGTTTGACTATTACTACTATTACTATTACTATCAAATTTTATTCCTGTTCTGTCCTCATTAACTTCAAAATAATATAGATATCCATTAGTAATGTCTCCAACAAAAATATTGTTTATATATTTATTTCCAAGCTTTGCAGAATTTAGAAATTCAATATCTGTAATTCCAATGGATGGAAGCCAGCTAAATACAGGATCAGCATATTCTGAATTTGGAAAGTTAACTAATTCATCTTCTGTAATACTACTTTTAGAAATTGGACCCATAACTTGCCTCCATCCACTATTAAAACCTGGTTTAACCACATTTAGCTCATCATATTCACTTGGTCCATTTTCAGTATCCCATAAAATATTAGTTATAGGATCAAATGCTATTCCAAAACTATTACGTATCCCATAAGCATAATACTTGTTTAATGATGATAAATCACTATCATTATTATTGTTTATAAAAGGATTGTCAGGAGCTGAAGAACCATTCTCTGGATTTACCCTGAATATGACTCCAGTATCATCAGGATGTCCGTTTACAACATTCTGAAGTTTACTCATATGATTAAGATCTCCTATTACCGCATACAGATAGTTATCAGGTCCGATTGTCAATTTCCCACCATCATGATTTGGACCAGGAAATGCAGGTAAATCTAAAATTAGAGTAGGATTAACAAGAAGTCTTTCTTCATCATTCCATTGATATTTGTAAACTCTATTTCTTAATTGATCACCATTTTCTGGGGATTCTGTGTAGTATAAAAATACATTATCATTATTCATTATAACAATTCCCAAAAGACCACGTTCATTGTTACTATTTACATCTACTTCCAATACTGACTCCTCTTGCAAAATGCCATTTGAAACAAGTCGTACAGTTCCTTTTTCCTTTTCTAAAACCAAAATATTGTTATTATCAATAAAAGCCATACTGGTAGGCCAAGATAATCCTTCAACAATGGTTTCTACTTGTAAATTTGGATCTTTAAGAGTTGGTTCTAGTGCATTAATATAATAAATATTATTATCAATAACAAAATAGTAAACCAACAGAATAACAGTTAGAAATAAGATAATAAATAAAATTTTTCTTAGGTTTGTCAATATATTACATATTATTTCATTATAATATATATATAGAATTAATAAAATTCCATTATTATTTTCCTTTTATCTAACTTAATAAAGTTTTTTATAATATTATAAATCTATTAATTGAGACATAATATTATATTGTAGCTTACCACTAGAGTAAAAAAATAAACAATATAATATTTCTGATGATTAAACCATTTTTATAATAATTTCATTTTTCAATACTTTCTATACCAATATGTAAACGGATAATCAAGTTAGTCATTCTTTAATTTATATTAAAATATTAACTAAAAGATGATCCAACAAAAGAAATTAAAGATACTTTTGCATTCCATCTTGAGTAATTGATAAACTATGATTTATTATTACAAATATGGAATGCAAATCAACAGATACAAGAAAATAATAGTCCAGTTGGGAATTCTAATGATTGAATAACGTGGGGTACTATTGCAGTAGCTTGTGTAACGATTATCTTAGTATTTGTGACAGAATATTATATGCTATTCAAACCAAAAGAATAGTCAATGTCCAATTGAACGGTGTAGAAGCACAATTGAAAAGTGTTGGTGCTATAAAAGAATCAACTCAGGTAGGATTTAGACCTTATATTCAAATAGATCTCGATTTTAAAGCAACACAAATTCCACTTATTAGCATATTTAATGCAGGTAAAGGCACTGCAATATCAATTGAAATAACGTATAAGATTAAAGAGTTAGAGAAGAGTAAAAATTTGTATAAAATTAATTTGATATTTCCTGGAAAGGAAAAAACCATCTATTTAGATGCAGAAGGATATAAACAAAAGAGAAATCCAGAATGGTATAGAGATAATCCGACTACATTAGAAATAGAATGGAAATGTAAAAATATATTAAATAATGAATTCTACGGTTCAGATAGAATCTTTGTTTCAGATCTGATAAGACAACGACAGAATGAATATGGAGGTTAAAAAATACTTTAAAATATCAATATATAATTGACTAACCCTTACCAACAATAAGTGAAGTATAAAATTTGAGTATTTATACTATAAAATAATTTTAAACTCAATTATATTTGACCTTAATTTATTCCATTATTAGAATCGTTGATTATATTAACTATATGATTTATATATTTTTTCAAGGTGATCAGAAATAGAATCTTCTGGGTATTATCTTAATTGCTTTAAGATAATGAATAATGTAGCACCAGAGATTTCTTTGGATTATTCAATGACATAGAAACAAACCTTGTCACTTTAGCAATCGGGTTCATTACATATTTAGATAATTCATCGGGAGTTGAATAGTCATGGTTTCAGTGTTCGATCAATATTATTTGAATATTTAGTATTCAATTTATCTAATAATTACAAAAAAAGCCCAGATCTTCTAAGGAGCAAATTTTATAGAGGACATTGATAGTAAGAGGGTTTTTGCCTCTATTTTGGAATTTATTACAATAAAAAGATTCACAATAGAATATTATTATTATTATTATTATTCTGTAATAAGATTTAAAATTGTCTAGTAAAATTATTTTAAATTCAATAACAATAAGTGATGCTGGTCTTCCAGTAATGATATCAAAAAATGTCCTCTGGTATCAATTATCAATGAAATGTCAGCAGAAGTGAAGAAGAAGGATAATAATAAAAGATATGCGCAAATCCACTTATAATCTCTATGCATTATTTACCAACACTTTGTGAAAAATTAATATTTTTAATGGTTGTTTTATGAGAGGAGGAGATATTTACAGGCACTTTTGAACTTATAATAACAAGTAGACAATTAAATATAATTATAATATAGATGGTAACGCTAAAAAAATACGCCAATTTTTCTGGTAGGAAGACAAAGGAAGTAGCTATTATTTTTATCATATCGATTATTGTAATTTCTTATAGTTTGTTTTTTTATCTTCAAAATAATACAGAAAGGGACATCAGAAATAGCCTATTTGAACAACAAAAACAACGCCAGATAGAATCTACACTAGCTCTTTCTCAACATATTGGCTCTGACCTTGATTCAATTATGGCTAGGCTTCAGGGTTTAGTAAACTCAGTCTATTTGCAACAAGGCGATTTATTAAGCAATACAACAAAAAAGTTGATGCAACAAATCTATGTTCAAATGAGTAATATTACTAAAGTAGATAGACTTCTCATTTTAGATGAAAACAACATCGTAAGAAGCAGCATAGCCTCAAAGGGACAAGAAACATTTATTGGAATCAATTTTTCCTATAGAGACTGGATAAGAGATACAAAAAACACTTTAATGCCAACATTTTCCAATGGTTTTGAGGGAAGAGATGGCAAATACAGAATAGCGATAACCTATCCAATAATAAATATCGAGACTGGAAAATATATAGGATTAGTAGGAGCACTAATTCCTACTACAGAGTTTTTTGCACATTATGGCAACATTTACAATATTAAGTCAAATTTTCTGGTGGTTTTTGATAAAAAAGGAAATTACATAGCCAATCCAAGGACACAATTATTAGGAAAGAACTATTTTGGAAATGAGGCTCAACAAATCTTCCACCACAATCAGTTACAGTATAATCTATATAGCCAATTACTTAGAGGACATCCAGGTTATGCTGTATATGATTTTGGGATTGGCGAAAGACTAAATACTGGCTACCCAATTTTTGTGCAAGGAAAACCAATATACTTTGTATCTGCAGTAACTCCCACTTCTCTAATATATTCACAGATTAATGATGTAATTCTTACACAAAGAA
>JBIOXM010000291.1:0-2084 GCA_044869655.1 Nitrososphaeraceae archaeon
CCGGTGGATGAAATTACTACATTACATACCAATATAGAATCTAATTTAGACATGGCAGAAAAATTATTTAAACAGTAATTTTATTTTTTTCTATTTATATTAATTTTCTTGAGCACTATTAGAATAAGTCAATTTTGAATATTCGAAATGGTATATTTATAATCTGCAAAAGATTATCTAATAAAATCTATTCTTCATAAAGCCTCATATTAAAGCATATGCAAACAATATTCGAATTATCCTCATTACTTATCTGGAAGAGGAATAATCAATATTTCTGTTTCTAAAGTCAAAATTATTATTAATTGCTACGATAGTAAGAGTTACATTATCAAATACAATAACATTACGATAAAATGTAATTTTATGAGACTAAATTTGAATCCTCTGAAAATATTCTACTTATTCTTTTTACCCTTACCCTAGATAATGATTTTTTTATCATATTTAGAGTAATATATAAGATAATTATCTTCTTTTTTTCATTGTCATTTTATCTAATATGATAACTATTTCTTAATCTTATAACATTGGTTGAGGAACACAGAAGTAACTTGAGGAGTGGGATTCGAATCCATAAGGTTCACTGGGGGGTTCTTATTTTTATAATTTATTATTACCAATATTGTTTGTCAAATAAAATAATAGTTAGTTGAGAAACACAGATTAATAGATAATTCAGTAGTTATCAAATGCATTTCAGCAATTGATGAAATTCTAAAGTATGCATGGGTAATTGCTACAAATACAAAGACTGACGAGAATATAAGATTACAGCCTTATCATTGGTTAATGAATGCTACAGACATAAGATGGAATTAATTACAAATGGAGTTGTTATTGATGATGCATTGAATAGAAGTGAACTTAAGTCTGCCACTAGAATTCGAAATGGCAGCGAAAGATTTGTAGAGCAAATTATAACAGTTGGAATAGATATTCTTACTTTATGTTATTTGCAATAGTTCTAGCAATGTGGGGATGTATGTATGATTTAGACCCGAGTTGCCCAAAGTCACTAGATATGTCAAATGCTTCAAGTACATGGATTGGAATAATTATAGGAGCGTTAATCGGAGGAATAATTACATGGTGGGTTTATAATAGACAGAATAAGACATCAAAGAAACAAGAAGAAATTATCGAAAATATTAATAAATTGGTAGAAGCAATGAAACATCAGGAAGAAATTCATCGCGCTCACCAAGATAAGGTTCTAGATAAAATATTAAGTTTGGACAATAAGATTGATTCTATACTTGAAAAAAAGGGTAAATAATTATCATATCGGAAAAGTAAATTGTCATTCAAAGACCTAAAACTAAAACTTGCTAAATTACAAGATCATTAAAAAATTTGAGATTGGTAGTATGTACATATTACTTTAATTCTCTATCTTTGCTTGAGAAATTCCCCGTTTCATCTACTTCGATAATAAAGAAAGACAACACGTTACCAAGAAAAATGAATCAATATGAAAATATAATATATTTATATAATTATTTCTATAATTTTACGAGTTAGGCATAGGAATGGATTCAAACCCATAAGTAATTGCAATAACTGGATAGTTTATTCCCAAAGTAAAGAAGATAAAGAAAAGCGAAAATTACTTGAAATTATCATGAGAAATGCAAAAACACCTCTAAATATTTGGTCAAGAAAAGAAAGTCAAATAATAAGTGGAATTCAAACCATAATAATTTAACATCATCATTACCAATTTTATCCCAATTCTTTTAAGATTAAATTTTATTGTTATTATTGTTTATTGTGTTATTATCTTGTTGGGTTTTCTTCTTCTTCTTTCTTAATTCATCATCAATTTCTATTATCTCTTTTTCTTCCTCGTCATTTGTTGGTAATGCTTCGATTGTACTTTCAGCAATAATATTTTCTTCTGACATCAATAAAAATTAATTAATTGGGACATAAATGTTTTAAAAAACCATTAAACCATGTCAACATTAAGAAAATCAGCATCTTTGTTTGTAATTAATTTCAATATTTTAATTTCAAGAAGAATATTAGAACACAACAAAAAAATAATGAAAGGCATTAGTTAAATTAAAAGTATTTTTTTT
>JBIOXM010000292.1:0-3669 GCA_044869655.1 Nitrososphaeraceae archaeon
GGGTAAAGAAAATGAAGATCTTTCAGAAATTACAAAAAAAAGAATAGATGAACTCCCTCCTCATGCACAAGAAATATTTGAAAAAGCTCATAGCAGTGCATTAGAACAGTATAAAGATCCGGATAAAAGAAGAGGCGGAAAGAAAGAGAGCAAAGAAGAAGTTGCACATAAAGTAGCTTGGTCTGCAGTTAAGAAAAAATATAAAAAAGATAACGAAAATGACAAATGGGTAAAGAAAAACTAATAACAAAGATCCTCACTTTTCTAATTAATTATAGTAGATCAAAATAGTACTAGAATATATTTTTATTATACTATAGCTGCAATTATAACTTCTATCTAAATTAGATAATTTTATTTTTAATTTCTAATTCGATTAAATTGTATCTTTTAATAAAGGATTCAATTAATATTAAGATAATAAAATACTGATAACGATAATACCGGTAATAGCAGTAAAAATAGGAGCAATAATAATAAAAGTAAAAGTAAACTAGCACATTATAGTTAATAAACAATATAAAATTCAGTGTATGAGAAAAAAAGTCATTGTTGGAGATTAAGGTGTGTATGAAATAGCCTTTATAATTTACTGTTATTAAATAAAAAATAAAAAATTGGAGTTATTACAGTTCACATTTATTCATTTGAGAAATCAAGATTATATGAAATTTAAAAATTTTTTCTTATAAATGAATGATGTTTATCTATAATAAAAAGAAAATAATTTCTAAAATTAAATCATATTTAGGTTTTATGCTGATCTAGATAGATGGTTCAATTTGAGGTTCTTGGTGTTCTTCCCAACCCCATAACCCATTTTGTTTCCATCTTACATAAGCAAATATCCAAGACTTTATCATTAATCCTACATCATATGAGCTATATTCACTTGACCAATCTTCATCAGGTTTTAGATAACACATAGTATTGTCTATGAACATATGGGGGGTCTGTGCTGGATCAAGATTAGGTTCAAGTATATGTACTTTAGGAGGAGACAAAGGATAATCATGTACATATTCTATTAGAAAAGTAAAGTATATTTTTTCAAAGCGTCGTCCTTCAATTTGAAGTTGGGTCACAGGTAATTCAAGTAATAACCCCGTATTACCATTATCCATAATGTGAAACTTCCATTTACTGTTCGATTTGAAGGCCCCGGCTATCTCATTTGCCTCGTATTGTATACTCCTATCGCCGTTTCCTAAAACATCAAGAGAGTCGTGCAATTTAATTCACATTTGAAAAGGTTTTTGAACATATATGGCACTCGGGTATCTTTTCTAATATACGGTCTTCCTGATATAGGACAAATGTTTCTACGTTCTGATCCTGTATATTATTATTAAACCAATAATAAATATCAGATTTGAATGATTCGTCTATAAATTTCTCTGCTAATAAAGTACTCAAAATGAATTTTACCGTTGGTAGTGTTATGAGATCAATATCTATTCCAAGCCCTGGCTGTGTCAACATGTCCTTTACATCTCTTCCGTAATTTTTAATATAATTCTTATCTAAAATTTGTGGCTTTTGAAATAATTTATTATTACCATATTTCCTATATAAACACTTATAACATATAGATTTTTTACGTGGATCAATTCTTATCATTATTCCTCCAGTAATTTTTTCAAACGCACCTGCAAATATCATGGGTATATTTCTTTTGTAACCAAATTCATTAATAGTTTCATTCATGATATTATCTCCTGTAGCAGAAACTATAAGATCAACCTTGGATAACAAAAAATCAAAAAATGCTTCGATATCTTTATTTTCTCTAGAAAAAGGTTTTTCAACTGTAGTAAATTTAATTGTAGGAACTCGGTCTAAAATATAATCTTTAACTGCTAATGTTTTGTATCGTCCAACATCCTTCAAGGAACAAATATGCCTAACTATATTGTGATCCATTATAACATCCCCGTCTATTAAAGTTAGATTTCCAATGCCACTCTTAGCTAAATATAATGCTATTAATGAACCCCCCGAACCTAAACCTATTATAGCAACATTTTTTTTACTGATTATACCTAATGGATATTCAGGAGTAGCAATCCTACGATATAAATTAGAATAATCTTGTATAATAACTAATATTTCGTATTGATCATTATTTATATCTGTGACAAAATTTTTTAAAGAGCTTTCTTCTTTAAAATTTTTTAAAGATATTTCAAATTGTGGGAGATTCGATATATTAAAAGTTAAACATGACCTATCTAATATGATATTACCTAGATTAGGTAACTGAAACCGTTTTTTGCTGTTGACGATTTTATCAATGCTCTGAATATGATATGTTGATTCATCAATGACAGTTCCATTAACGGAAAATAGAAATTTTTCATTATTTTTAAATTTCTTTTCTAGTAATGTTTGTTTAACTTGAGGAAATATCACAAGAAAAATAGTTTTTGTATTAGTTTTATTCTTATTTAATATTACTTTATGGTTTTCTCTAATTGACATTTTTAACTTTCTCCTTTAAATGAAGATTAAATATGGACCAAGATTTTAAAACTCTAAAAACAGTCTTTGTTCTATTTCTCCAGTCACTATTTTTCTTCTTATTATTTGAATGTAAAGATGTCTCAATATAATATTGTGATTTGTCAAGCAAATTTTTTATTTTAGGTAATAAATCTACCATATTAAAAAAAATATCTGAAAATGTAATTTCTTCAAATATTTTAGTAAATTTACGATCCAAAATAATACCAATACTAATCCTATCAGTCATAGATATATTGAAATATGGAAATCTAATAAATACAGAATAGGCGATTTTTTTGTTTGAAATGGATCCTTTATCTTGTCCAATATCAGGCAGATTGTAAATTTCCTCATAATATAATTTATAATTTTGTGATTTCTTCGATTGTGAATGGATAAATGTTTTACCAGTATGATCTTCTAGATTTTTTGATAGATTATTAACGAATTTCCTAGTATTTACTTTTTTCGAATTAAAAATTTTATTTAATTCTTGGTTGTTAATAATTCTCTGAACATGAATATCCTTTTTAAAAAATTCATCTTTATCAAAATAGTAATTAGTTGCTATCAGGTTATAATCATTATTATAAAAATCTATGATTAGGGATAAATAATTTCGTTTATGACTATTCTGTATGAGAAATAACTCAGCTTGTTTATCATCACCATTACTTGGCCCTCCGTATCCTAAATGTTTATGCCAATTTCCTAGATAAGCAAGATTATTTTTTTCCATTTGTTTTGTAATATTTATTGCAAAATCTTCATCCATTTCAAAATAAACTTGTGTTCTTTTTGCATTAGTTGAAAAGTGTATTAATTTTAAGATTATGATATATTCTTCTATGAACTTGCCAAATAGTAATCCACCTGTTTCGACATTTTCATGTCTATTACTTTCATCAACTATATCATTAATAACATCTTCTGATATAATTAACTTTTTATGGATCATTTAATAGATAAAAATGCTTGATATTAGGGATAGTTACTTTTCCAGTCTCTACGTCAACCATATTATCTTCTTCTTTTCTTCTAATAACTACCTCTGCAGCTTTATTTTTTATCCCTTCTAAACTTTCAACCAGATGTTTCAAATCTCTAGGCATTATTAATATATAGGAAGAAGATATATTTTTATATTTCTATTACTTGGCTGTG
>JBIOXM010000293.1:0-2349 GCA_044869655.1 Nitrososphaeraceae archaeon
CAGTAGATGCTGCAGGAAATCCATGGTCTGCAACTTATGTGTATGACAGTGGAAATTTAGTCTTAAACATGCTTTATAATTTGATGTTAGAGGCAACAGGTAGACTCCAAAAATGTAGATTATATGAAATGAGTGATGATAAAGCATATAGGGCAACTGTTTCCTATTTAATTGTAAGAGATTTGGCTCATGAAAAAGTTTTTGCCAAAGCTTTAGAAACATTGGGAGTTGATTGGAACAAAACATTACCAGTACCAAAGGTTGATACTTCAAAAATGCCAGAGGTAAGAGAATTGGAAGAGCTGAATTTGCATAATCTGCAATGGACAATGACAAATGAAGAGTCTGGTTTATCTTTAATATTTAATGGAGAATCTCCCTTTAAAGATGGTCAACTCGAAACATTGGATGGAATTCCTGAAGGAGGACCAATACCTAATCTACCAGAAGCACCACAAGAATTTTCTCCAGGACTGGATAACGAACTAAAATCAAAATTCCAAAATCTGATCTGATAAAGTTTACATAGTTCCATCCAAAGAAGAAAAAGGGCATAAGTAAATCCTTATCCCTTATTTTTTGTTATTAAAAACTTATTTAAGTTTGAGGTATATAGAATAATTCTTTACTTAAAATTCCAACACTAGGAAATGAATTCTCTAGTAAATCACTATTATATCATTTATTAATATCGTTATTAACTTTATTGCAATATTACCAATGAAAATATAATGGTAGAAAAAGAATTACTTGAACAAAAAATTGGTGAAGCAATTGGTTTAGAAATTGCTGCTCAAAAATCTGTAGATGAACTAGTGTCTAAAGGATTATTAAAAGCAGAACATGAAAAGAAATTAAGGCCTATGCAAGAAGAGGCAAATACACAACAAAATGAAATGGAAGAATTAATTAAAGAAATTGCAGAAGATGAAGG
Organism: Nitrososphaeraceae archaeon; assembly: GCA_044869655.1. Classification (GTDB taxonomy): domain Archaea; phylum Thermoproteota; class Nitrososphaeria; order Nitrososphaerales; family Nitrososphaeraceae; genus TH1177. Next base: position 935 of record JBIOXM010000293.1, read on the forward strand.
TTTTGACATAGAAAATATAAATTCTGTTTCTGAAGAAACTGCTCAAAAAGCATCAAAAATAATGGAAACCTATCTAGGTGAAGAACCTGATACACAAGAGGCTTTAGAATTCTTATGTTTAGCTGAAGGTGCTGAAGTTACTCATTATGAAGTTCTTGCGTCTGTTGCAAAAGAAGTAAAAAACAGAAAATTTGGGACCCAAGTTAGGAATATATTGAAAGAAGAACAGAATCATTTAGAATTATGCACTAAGTTAGCAAAACAGAATATTACTAAAGAATAGCATATACTGATTCCCTATGAACCTTATATTTATTTATTCGAGATCGTTAACTTATTCTCTTTGATATTATAACAAATAAAGAGATTACACAATATCGTTATTATTATGATTGTAGAAATGGAATCTAAGTACAACAATTTTCTGGTTGGATGCTATCATTAAAATTAGCTAAATTAGTATTAACATCATTATCTATTAAAATATATGATAATGCTAGTATCTTATTATTCTAATAATACATATATGTAAGCTATAATGTTATATGTATAGGTTAAACGAACTATCAGTCACTTTTTAAGATGGTTATTGGTGTTTTCTTGCGATTAATAACGATGGTGGTGAAAAGATAGAGTTTGAGCGATAATAAAATAAACAATTGTCTTAACTGTGGTTCATCTTTAAACAATAATTATTACAGTACTAATTTTTGTTGTGGACAATGTAAAGATGCTTACATAAGACATAGTCAACAATAAAGTGTTCGAAAAAGGATAAAACTTATCTTTTGTATATCTCCTAACTAGAACAACTTTTTTGATTTATAAAAGCAGGGTGAAATAGTAGTATAATATTTAAGGTATTTGTTCATTTATGAAAGATATTTTATACTGATACTTTACCTTTAAGTATTATATTGGATATATAATTATAGAGAAAAGAGGAAAATACGAACGAATGTATATTATTATAATAGTAGGAAAGTGTAAGAACAATTATTCCTACTGAAGAAGGTAATAATCATAACTATAAGCAAGAAAAAAGTCATATAACAAGTAATAAGAATTCTAATCAAACTTTTTACCACGAAGAAGAGGGAGGAAACAATAAAGCAAAAAAGGAAAAGACTGAAATCTTCCACGGTATCGAAGATTCAAATAATGCAATTTTAAATTTTGTCTATAACACAAAGTATAGAATTGATGCTTGTCTTGATTCAAATGGACCATCAGTAATGATTGATGTTGAGTCAATCAAAGAAGCAAGAATCAATGCAAAAAATAGAGGAGTAAAATTTAGATATGTTACCGAGGTCACTTCAAAAAATATTTCTTATTGTAAAGAAATGATAAAATATTTTGGAGCAGAAATACGACATTTAGATGATGTTAAAGGTAATTTTGAGATAAGTGAT
>JBIOXM010000294.1:0-3524 GCA_044869655.1 Nitrososphaeraceae archaeon
CCTTCAGAATGACCATGCTCTTCTCCTTTAGTTATTTCATTTATACCTATAACTACACTTGCCGTTGGTGGAAATTCTAAATCTTCATCTGTAGGATTCTTTAATGCAATATCTGTTATTATTGTTACATTGCCGCCAGGTATCAAATCAGCATGATATAGACATTGTTCTCCTGGAGTTGACAAGGGAGCTATATTTTCAAGAGGTGCGGCTGTCATGTTTGGAGCAGAACCAATTAAGATTTGAATTGGAGTAGTACTATCATCTTCACAAGGAGCTTTTAAAGCTATATGTCCATTCAAAATGTGGTATGGTGTAGAATCATAAAGATGCATAAAATCTCCTCCTGGAATAACCTTATCTTGTAATAGTTCTGTAACTGAATCCCTCACAGTACTTGTTTCATTATATTCTTCTTCTTCAGCGGAATGACCTGCTTCAGTAGCAGCATATTCTTCCTCCTCTGCTCCCGTAGTATTTGCCATCGACATTGTATCGTTCTGTGCATAGGATAGTGGAATATTACCAAACATTCCTGCTATCACTGATAGGCTTAAAATTGCAATAATGCTGTATTTTTTAATATTTTGCATTAGATCGTTGTGCAGATTTTTTACTATTATACTTTATAGTACAATCCTCGAATATTAGCCTATAAAATGGTTATTTATTTTCTATACTGCTACTCTATGAGAAAATCTCTGTGTTCTAAAGTTGTACCAGAATACATTTATGTCAATTATTGTATTTTTTCATTGTTGTTAAGGAATTATAACAATAATCCTGGAACATTTTATAATAAACCTCGATTATTAGTATTAATTGCAAGTATTGTTGTTTCTCTTTCTGTAGTTCCGTTTATTCTACCTCATTTATTTCATCAACATATGATATATCATATTCTAATGCATCTTGGGGGTTTGATACTATCTCAGTTTCTTGCTGTTGTATCTGTTTTGGCATATCTAAAATCCAGAACTACTCGTATCTTGTTTATGGCTTTGGGATTTGTAACACTAGTTGTTGCTGAATATGTTTATCTATTAAATTCTACAGAATCTTTTAATCCAATGTTTATCCCTCAGATTAATATTGAACTATCTCACTTTATCATGTTGATAATGGTTATATTCTTTGGGGTTTCTTTTTTGAAAAGTCCTCAGGTGAAGCAGGTATAAAAAGTATGTCTAATAATAGTATATCTACTCCTCCTCCTAGACATCAGCAAAAAACAAATTCAGTTCAAGATAAAATACTCAAGTATGTAAATGAAATTCCTGGAATAAGATACAGAGAACTGTTAAGAATGATAGGTGTCTCTAATGGTGTTTTATCCTATCATTTAAGATTTCTGGATAATACTGGAAAGATACGTGTAAATAGAGTCAATAAGAGAGTTACTAGATATTTCTCTTATGACGTTTCAGCTCATGAATCTTATGTAATTGGGCTATTGAGGCAGGAAACTACAAGAAAAATTATCATGTATATATTAGAAAAAGAAACATGTGGATTCAGCGATATCATTCTACATACGAGAAAAGTCGCCTCTACAATATCATGGCACATGGCAAGATTAAAAGCTGCAAATATTATCAAAGTACGTAAACAGAATGAATACATTTATTACGAAATTGGAATGGACAGAGTAGTCCTTCAAGAGTTACTATCGAAATACAAAAGTAGTTTTACAGAAAAGATTGTTGATAACTATGTAGATATGATTAATGACTTCTAGTAGTGCATTAATTTTGATTTGATTTATCCTACAGCTTTATTCTAACCATAAAAAGTAATAATAATAGACTAAAAGTGACCTTAGAAGGTCACTCATGAAATGAAACTACTACTAACAACCGGATAATTTATCCATTTGTCTATTTTACTTTATTGTTTGTAGATTAATAATCTTGTGGTACATTCGATGAATGTACAATATTTATATTAATTGTAATTTGACGCTCATTAATAACCAATCTTTAAATTAGTTGAATTTTAGTGTTAATCATGTAGTACATTCGATGAATGTACAATTTTATTTACTAGTATTATTTGACCACGATGCTGGTATAGTAAATGCATAAAAGTTATTATCAATATTAACAAAATTATTTAAAAAGAAAAAAAGTTTTTTTTGAGTTTTAAATAATTACTTAGCTATTAATTCTCATCATCTTCATTGTCATTATCATGCCCATTATCATTGTCATCTTCATTGTCATTATCATGTTCTTCATTCAAGTTAAATACTTGATTATTTCCATTTGTTAACTCAAATGGTAAATTTACATCATTAGCATTGAATTGTGCTAAGTTTCTTAGATATTGCTTAGCATTCATATTGTCATCTACTAGTGTTGCTGCTGTCTCGTGTGCATTCAAATCTAGAACTTTATTCTGTCCACCTGCTAACTGAAGCGGCAATAGTACATTACCTGTATAGTAGCTGCCTATACTACCTAAAGTTCGCTGAATGTTTATATCAACTGCATCTCCAGGATTAAATGTAACGTTATTAGGAGAGTAATTTACCAAGTCAATATCTGTCACTCTTGGTGAACCTCCTTCGAGAGGATCAGGAATATGTGCATGATATACACAGATATTTGTTTGTGGAGAAGCATGACCAACATAATATAATGGAACAAAGTCAACGTGTGTTAGATTTGCTGATTCATCTATATGACCTGCAATTACAGCAACTATTGGTACTTTAGTGACCGGGTCGCAGGGAGCTCTATAAAGAAAATGTCCGGAAACAAAATTGGGACTAGAGTCATATAGTGGAAAGACTCCTGCTGATGGTAAAGTTAACTGACTCAAATCGATATGTGTATTATCTGGTATAGCATCTCCTTGAACTCCTGCTTCATAGCTATGGCTTGCGTATACGTCTAAAGGTATCAGTGATGATAATGATCCTAAACTTAATAGTGTTGCCATCGTCATAACTGCTACTAATATTGTAGATTTTTGTGGTAACATTATTTTAAAAATGATAATAGAATATAAAAGAAATACGATAGATTACTATTATACTAGAATAGCCATTTAATTGTAGAAAAATTTTATAAAATATTATAATGAATTTATTTCGTTCTATATTTTTATATTTCTATCCTTTAGACAAATGAAACCATCTATTTTTAACTGTGTAATGAAATGTTTTGATATGAAGAAGAAATTATTAAAGTCTTCACAAGCAATGTTAATGATGATTCTTGCTGGAATCACTATTATCTCTACAAGTTTCTTTTCAATAGATGAAGCTATGGCATTTCCTCATGCAAGTCTTATAATAGATCCTGAAGATGAACATGCAAATGATATTCAGATAATTTTAGGGCATACAAATGAACCAGCTTTTGGCAAGTTACCAGGCATTCACGATGGAAAACATAATTTAGAAGTTGAATTATCAGATGCTGCAACTACATTACCAATTCAAGAAGCAAATATAACTGCAGATAAATACTATTTCAAAGATTTAAAGAGTTTTCAACGTGCACAAAGTCTTGACGATG
>JBIOXM010000295.1:0-13882 GCA_044869655.1 Nitrososphaeraceae archaeon
TTCAGTCCCTGCTAGCAGAACGGGCTGCTCTAATGGGTGCAAAAGAGATAAGCTTCAAGACAATACCTACTACAGTAATTAAACCTGGAAGTCTGTACTATGTAGATTTAAGACAGAGCACAACACCTGAAATATATATAGGCTACGAAAAAGCGAGAGCCCCACTCGGAAATCCTGAAGGCTTCAAACCAGGTCAAACAATTTCATACTCAATCCCATCTAATACAAATTTCAAACCTAATATAGTATATCTTCAAGGGAAGTGGAAAAACAACCCTGATAATATGCAATTACAAAGTGATACTGGGCGCATTGTTTTGACATATTATGCAAAGTCTGTAAATATAATAGCAGGAGGAAAAGGTGGAGGATCTGTTTTTAATGATGAAGGAGTAGAAAAAGCATCTGCTGCGATGTCAACATCAAAAATATCGAACAAATCGCTAGGAGAAGATCTATCACCTGATGATAGTTTCAGAATTGACGGACAAAGACTATATAATTTAGCTATACATGACAACTATGCTGCTCACTCTATTGTAATTGATGTTAAAGGAAAAGGATTTCAATTCTATACCATTACTTTTGGTTAATTCCTGGGAGTAGTACATTAAACTTTATTCAACAGTTAGGACTAGCTACAAATGTGAATGGTATAATAGTTCCACTTTCCTGACACTTGATTCAAGAAGAACGTCCAGAGTTTGTAGTAAAACAGTTGTTGATGTCTTTGGTAGAGTGCTAATACTAATTAATAAAAGAAGAAAAAAATTGAATGAAATCATTATGATACTAGATTATAACTACTTCAAAAAATTTGTCCTGATAATATTAAAAGATTTAAAGGCTACTATCCAAACAAGGAGACATAATATCTATTATAGTAGACCCCTTTTTTATCAAGATTGATATTATTAGAAAATTTTAAGCAAATACAAGCAAAACCATAGTATTCCAATAAAGAGCAAATCAATAATAATAACAGACTATGTTTTGTTTGAGTTTTCCTTATCTTAGGACCATAGTCTACCATATAGTCTAACAAAGAGTAAACAAAAATACAGATTTGGATAAGTGATGGTGATGAATGAATAATGAATTGATATGAAATTAAAAAAGAGTTGTAGTAATAATAATTATTCATTCTTGCATGATGATCATATTTCTTTATTAACAAAATTCAAATAATCTAAATAATAGTAACTCATCATAAACTTATGGTAGAATTTACTGATATGAAAGGTCAAGAACTTGTGGATATCAAAGAAACAGAAGACAAACTAGAATTATTTTTTAAAAACAATAAATACATTATTCAAATTGTGGATGGAAATTTCAAAATAATACAAACAAGCTAACAAGAATTTCTAAATTTTATTTTATTTTCACTATTGTAATCATATAGTATTTTGTCAAATTAATTTAACATCAATGTTATTCTAAAGATATTAATCCAAGTAATGGTCTATGAATAATCTCAATATTCTAAACCAATTCAATAAAAATTTTATTGTATTTTTTATATTGTTATCCGTTTCAACAATTTGTATTTTTCAATCGTTTTCCCTCGAGAATAAAAATAATTTAATAAAAGAATCTTTTGGTGTTATACAAACATTTCCTATGGAGATAGATTATGCTCACTATATATCTCCTTTAAATCAAGATAACCAGGTAAAAGTCCTTCTAAAATCTCTCACTACAAATGATACTGCTGGATTGAATAATAAAACAATTAATGCCGTAATGAAAATATACTCTAATAACGGAACGTTGCTAAAAACATCCTCTTATCCGCAGGGTTTTAATTATAATAGTACTGAATCTATAAAACTTGCGACTAATATTGGAGATAAATCTATTGAAACAATTACAGCAGTTATACAATTGACTAATTTGGAAAAAACACAGCCATTGTCTGATCCATTAACAATTAAACTTAGTCTTGGACAAGTTATAGATAGATAAACTAATTCTCTATTTTTTATATATATTATTATAATTTTCCAATAAGTTCATATTAATAGTTATAATAATTGTTAGATCTTGGGAATTTACAAATATGCATTTTATAAAAGTCCAAATATTGGAATTTTTGTGAAATGTAATGATCAGTTAATAGTACTTCCATTAGGATTTGCTCCAACAAAAACTACTATGTTATCAAAATATTTAGAAGTTACAGATAATATTTATGTTTCAATTGCTGACACACGATTATTAGGACCAATGATGGTTATGAATAACAATGGGATATTAGTTTCTTACATTACATCAGACGAAGAGATTAATATATTAAAAGAAAAAAGTCAATTAAATGTTGAACGTTTAAAAAGTAAGTATACTGCAATAGGTAATTTAATAGCTACAAACGATCATGGAGCTATAGTGTCACCCTTATGTGATGATGTAAAAACTCAAATACAAGATATTTTGGGGGTATCTGTTATCTCTATGCGTATTTCTGGATATATTCAAACAGGAGCACTAATAGTTGCAACAAATAAAGGTGCTGCAGCTTATCCTAATGCATCGGATGATGAAATTAAGACAATTTCTGATATATTAAATGTTAATGTTGAACCAGTAACAATTAATGGTGGAATCCCTTTTTTGGCATCGGGCATTATTGCGAATTCTAAGTCAGTTGTAGTTGGAAACATGACCAGTGGTCCAGAGTTAATTATGTTAAGTAGAGCTTTTAATGTTTAGCCAATTTAATAACTAATTACCTCTATTTACTTTTGTAAAAGGCTTATTAAATGAAAAATTTATTATTTCACTCAGGAATTACATTATAGAAAGCGGGAGTCGCCAAGCATGGTCAAAGGCGTGAGATCAGATTTAATCTGACACGATGCTCAGAAGTTTAGCATTTGACTAAGATACCTCATCTCTTAGGAGTTCGTGGGTTCAAATCCCACCTCCCGCATCTATAAGCCTCAAATTTCTTTAATAATTTTTGAAACTTTATTTATTTAGTGCTCTAATTATAAAAAATATTGTAAACAATTAAATGAAGAGATTTTTTTATTACAAATATTATAAAATATTAAAATAAACGTTGAAAAATTACCTAAAAATATGTTGAATTTCAATAGACAGAGATATATAGTTGTAAAATCAAAAAAGGAATCAGCGGGGTGGGGAAGCCAGATATATAATAGGCAAAGTTATCCCGGCGGGCTCATAACCCGCAGAGCGGTTTCTACCCTCCAGCAAATATTGCTATATGGTAGCCGTAAGTTCAAATCAACCCCCCGCTATTTTTTGGTTTATCTAAATCTTTTAAACCATTTAGGATACAATTCTACATTCCCAAATTCAAAAAATTTTGTCTTTTCTTTTCCATATCTGTGAAAAGGTTTAGTTAAATGTCTATGTGCTTTTAATGTAGGTATGTATAATCCTTCCTTAATTGATCTTGTTTTTATTAAGAGTATTTTTTTACAATTTTTATCGATTATTTTGCATTTTTTGCATTGATACCCTTTATTTTTTCCTTCTGATTTCATCCTTTTTTCACAAGATATACAAACTGGATTAACAATGTTATAAATTTGTGCTAGTTGGTGGATGAAAATATATTCAATATTTAGGACCTTTGAATGTTTTGACGTAGCTTTTCTAACACCAAATCCTATTTCTATTTGATCTCCTCTATGTAATTGTGACGCAATTTTAGTTAATCCAGTTGGTTCATATACTACTGCCAAACACATATTTTTCAATTGGTCTTCCACCGTAAATAATACATGTCCACCTTGAATAATTTGTGGATTTGTTACTATTACACAGTTAACATATCCAGAAGTAAAAGATTTTATCATCGACAATTTCAATTCATTTTGTAAATGCATTCCGGTTCCTTGATTAGAACGATAAATCATATATCCTGCTAGATCTTCTTTGATTTCCAGAATTTTTAAACTATTATGTAATACCTGAGGATCTTCTCCTCTAATTCCACAAAACACTGGATCAGGTCCATGTGGTAATATAAGAACTCGTTTATGTGTATAATCATAACTGTTAAATGTAGAGGGGAATGTTGTATTGTGAAGACGAATAACATTTACTGGATCAATTATTCTAAGAGTCCCACAATTTTTAATTTTTCTATATGTTAATATCTCAAATGTATGATCTGAATTTAATAAACATCCAATAGCCGCTATAGCTCCAACTAATCCTTGACCATTTCCAAAACTAAAATATTTTAACTTATATTTTTGTGCTAGTTTTGTTGCTTTTTGTTTACTAAGTATATCAAACATTGCAAGTCTATGAAATTGCTTAAATTCATCAGGAATCTCTTTGCTTTGCAAACAAACCATTCCGGGATTAGCACCTTTACCAATTTCAGAATTTTCTTCTAGCTCATTTTTAATAAAATCAATTATATTTTCATTATTGTTATCTTTAGTCATTATTCTCAAACAAACAGCTCCATTTCCACGAGTTTTCCATGGAATGTTAGGATTTAATCTTATTAACAAAGGATAATCTAAAAATTTCACATTTTTTTTGGAAAGATAAGTTGTAATTTTGAATGCTAAATGAGTAGTACATTTTCCCAATGTTGAGTCTGTATCATCGAACCCTATATGCAGAATATTATTGTCATTTGTATCTGTGTTCATCAACATTGCTAACTAATATTAAATTCATTAAATAAATAAATTTAAATTTCTGTTTGAAATCATGATAAGAAATATAAATCGTTTTAAATATTTTGCATAATTACTTTTTTATATTGAACATGAAATAAAAGAAATCATGCAATTTAAAGTGTTGGAAGATCTTGATTTTACAAAACGAGGGGGATTATTACCCGTAATAGTTCAAGATCAGATGTCTAAAGATATTCTTATGCTTGCATATGTTAATAAAGACGCTCTTGAAACTACTATCAAGACTGGCAATGCATGGTTTTGGAGTACCTCTCATAAAAAATTATGGATGAAAGGTGAAGAATCAGGTAATATCCAACCTATTGTGAAAATTCTAGTTGATTGTGATGCTGATGCATTAGTATATATTGTAAATTCTACTAAACCTATATGTCATACCGGAAATAATTCTTGTTTTCATAATTTTCTCAAATATAAAAATTATTAAAAGTTATATTATAGTTATAATATTTTTATATAATTAACCAAGTTAAGAATAATATTATCTTTATTTGTTTCAATATTCTATTTTTTTTATATTATCAGAATATAGTAATACTAAATTTCTGTTTAGAGAACCTTATTTACCATGTATTTTAACTGCATTTATTATAAATGGGAATAATACAGTCTTTAATATGCAGAGAATGCAAAAAAGAATATAAACCTCAATTTCGATACATTTGCGAAGATTGTTTTGGACCTCTTGACGTCAACTATATCTATCCTACTAATATAAAAAGAGAATTATTTGAATCGCGGACAGAAAAAACCTATTGGAGATATTTTGAACTCTTACCAATAAAAGATAAAAATAACATAGTTAGCATTAATTCAGGTTTTACTCCTTTACAAAAATCTACAAATCTTAGTACAGATTTGCGATTAAAATCTTTATACATTAAAAATGATTCTGTTAATCCAACCTTCTCTTTCAAAGACAGACCTGCAGGTGTTGCTGTATCTAGAGCTAAAGAAATTAATCTAAAAGCAGTAGGTTGCGCTTCAACAGGAAATCTTGCATCTGCTACTGCTGCGCATGCTGCAGTGGCTAGACTTCCTTGCTATATATTTGCGCCTGCGGATTTAGAACCTGTAAAAATCTCTCAGGCATTAGCTTATGGTGCAGAGTTTGTTGCTGTAGATGGAACTTATGACGATGCCAATAGAGTAGCATCTGTAATTGGAGACTCAAAAGGAATAGGTATAGTGAATATTAATATGAGGCCATATTATGTTGAAGGATCAAAAACCCTTGCTTATGAAGTAGCAGAGCAACTTAATTGGCAAGTACCAGACTATCTAGTAATTCCTGTTGGTAGTGGTGCAATGTTAAATGCAATTTGTAAAGGCTTTGAGGAATTATGTGAAATAGGATTGGTTAATGATGTTTCTAACTTAAAGATTATTGCTGCACAACCTCATGGATGTTCACCGGTAGTAGATGCCTTTAAATCAAATAGCAACGAAATATTCCCTGTAGAAAAACCAAATACTATTGCAAAAAGTCTTGCTATAGGTGATCCAGGAGATGGAATTTATGTTTTAAAAAGGTTAAAACAATATCACGGTATTGCTGAATCAGCTACAAATCAAGAAATAATGAATGGGATACTTAAATTATCAAAGACTGAAGGTATTTTCACAGAGCCCGCAGGTGGCGTATCTGTAGCTGTTCTTCAAAAATTAGTTGAAAATGGTAAAATAGACCGGGATGCAAATATAGTTTGTTATGTTACTGGCAATGGTCTCAAATCTACTGAAGCTATAGCAGGTATGCTGCCCAAACCCTCTACTGTTAAACCTGATGTCCAAATGGTCTCTACAATAATTAGATAATAAAAATAATATGAATAATATATGTGAAATAAAAAGTGAAGATATAAATGGCAAAAATTGAATTTATAATTCCATCTGTTTTAAATAAAGGTTCAGGAGAAAAAAAAATATTATTAGACGTACAAGATTTACACGATGCCTTTAATAAAGCATCTGATAATTTAGGTGATGATTTTAAACGTAGAGTATTAGATCTTAACGGCAAACCTAGAGCTCTTATAAATATCTATATAAATGGAAAAAATATGCGCTTTAACAAAGATGGAATGACAACATCACTTAAAGATGGTGATTCAATTTATATACTGCCTGCAGTAGCTGGAGGAGCTAATGAAACTAAAATTGAACATATAGAACTTAGTAGTCAAGATCTCCAACGTTATTCTAGGCAAATAATGTTAGAAGAAATAGGATTTATTGGAATGGAAAAACTTAGAAACTCCAAAGTTTGCGTTGTTGGAGTCGGTGGAATTGGAAATCCAGTTGTAACTCAATTAACCGCTATGGGTGTTGGAAAGATCCGTATTGTAGATAGAGATGTAGTTGAAATATCTAACTTACATCGACAACATTTGTATACTGAACAAGATATTGGAAAAGTCAAAGTTGAAGCAGCAATAGAACATTTGAAAAGGAGGAATACGGATGTAGAGATTGAAGCACTTCCTATTTCCATTACTACTCACACTGCAGAAAATATAGTAAAAGGATTTGATGTTGTTATAGACGCACTTGATAGTATTGATGCAAGATATGCTTTAAACGATGCCTGTATTAAGCAACATATTCCACTCATTTATGCAGGTGCATTAGGAATGCTTGGTTCAGTATGCACAATTCTTCCAAATCAATCTGCATGTCTTCGTTGTATATTTCCTGCTTTATCGGAGGATGATATGCCTACATGTAGTACAGAAGGTGTTCATCCTTCTATTTTGTATTTGGTTGGTGGTATCCAAGTATCTGAAGCGATAAAAATATTGTTGGGACAAAAACCTTCATTGGTAAATACTTTATTGTACATTGATTTAAATGAGCTATCATTTGAACGCATTAAAATGTTAAGGCATGATGAATGCTCAGCATGTGGAAAAGAAAAAATAATAAAAGAAATACAGCCAGAAAAAGAACTTATTATTGAAGAACTATGTGGTAGAGATAGAGGCAAAAGAACTTATACTGTGACACCCTCGAAAATAACTTCTATAGTAAATTTAAATAAAGTAATAAACAATGCAGAATTATTAGGATATAATATAAAATCCAGAGGGTCTTTGGGAATAACTGTAACGACTAATAATAGTAATCCATCACACCAACTATCTATAAGTTTTATGACTAGTGGCACAGCAACTATAGTAGGAGCAAAAGACGAGAATGATGCACTTTCTATTTATAATGAATTTTTAAATTTTAAAATTAGTAATAAAAAATAAAGTATTTTTAGAATACTACTTTAACAGCCTCTTTTACTTCTTTCGATAGTTCTCTATAGCCGTTTTTATCTATTATAACAACATTTATTCCATCTCCGGTACCAGCATTTCTTCTAATTGCTGCGGCTATCGCTTGCAAAGCTACTTTATATGCTTCATCTACACTCATATTTTCTTTAAATTCACTTTCTAAGTAACCGTAAGCTACAGGAGATCCGCTACCTGTAGAAATAAATTTTTCTTCAGTTAATGATCCAAATAAATCAATATTATAAATCTGACCAGTACCCTTACCTTCGTATCCTGCCATGATAATCTGAACGTAATATGGAAAATATCTTTGATTAAACAAAATATTTGAGCAAAGCCTGGCAGCTGATTGAACTGGAATAATCCTTTTGTTAGATATTCTATATAGGTTTGCATTATATCGCATTGTATCTACAAGGTTCTGAGCATCAGCTACTCCTCCTGCAATAGTCATTCCTAAATGGTTATCAACTTTTTGAATTTTCATTACACGCCTATCAGCTATAAACATACCCGCACTAGCACGAGTATCAGCAGCTAATACAACGCCATCTGAACATGAAAGAGCGCAAGTAGTTGTTCCTTTTTTAATCTGATTCGCTATATACTCAGAATATCTATTATCTTGTACGTGCATTTTAATCAAAGCTAGTCAGTTCAATACTACATAAGTATTTTTTCATTCTTTCGAATGTTATATAATTATATTTTACTATTATGTAATGTATAATATAATGTCACATACTCTCTTTGAAAAAATTTGGAATAATCATATAGTATATCCTAATTCTAAAAGTATCAACGAATCGATAAATCCTGATTCATATTTACTTTATATAGATCGACACTTGATCCATGAAGTTACATCACCACAAGCATTTAATGGCCTAAGAACAAATAATAGAAAAGTTAGAAGACCGGATTTGACTTTTGCTACTATGGACCATAATGTTCCCACTACAAACAGAAGTCTTCCAATAGTTGATCAAATTTCTGCTAGGCAGATTAATACATTAGTAGAAAACTGTAAAGAATTTGGTATCCGTTTATTTGATTTGGATAGTCCTAATCAAGGTATTGTTCATGTTATAGGTCCTGAACTAGGAATAACTCTTCCAGGTGCTACTATAGTTTGTGGAGATAGTCATACTTCTACGCATGGAGCTTTTGGAGCCTTTGCTTTCGGAATTGGTACTAGTGAAGTAGAACATGTACTTGCAACTCAATGCCTTTGGCTAACTAAACCAAAAACCATGGAAGTAAATTTTTTTGGTAAACCAAAAAATTCACTGGCAGTATCAGCTAAAGATATTATATTAGCACTCATTCGTAAAATAGGTATAGGTGGAGGTAGTGGAGCAGTAGTTGAATACCGTGGTGATATTATAAAGAAATTTTCAATGGAAAAAAGGATGACCATGTGTAATATGTCAATAGAAGCCGGAGCTAGAGCAGGATTAATTGCTCCTGATGAAATAACCTTTGAGTATCTACGTAATCGAGAATACTCCCCTAAGGGAGAAAAGTATCAAAAAATGGTTACATATTGGAAAGAGAATTTGAAAACTGATAATAATGCTATTTTTGATAAAAAAGTAGAAGTAAATATATCAAATCTTTCTCCACAAGTGAGTTGGGGAACAAATCCTTCAATGGTTGTTGATGTGACTGACACAATTCCATATGCGGATGAATACGCTATGGGTAATGAAGATGAAAAAAAGGCTGCTATCCGAGCACTTGAATATATGAATTTAAAATCAGGTACTCCAATTACTGATATCTGTATTGATCGAGTGTTTATAGGTTCATGTACGAATTCTAGATTAGAGGATCTTATTGAAGCATCTGTTATTGTAAAAGGAAGAAAAGTTTCACCAAAAGTTCATGCTATGGTTGTACCAGGATCTCAATCGGTCAAGTTAAAAGCAGAAAAATTAGGATTAGATAAAATTTTTATAGAAAGTGGATTTGAATGGAGAGAATCTGGATGCAGTATGTGCTTGGGAATGAACCCGGATATTCTTTCCTCGGGTGAACGGTGTGCTAGTACATCAAACAGAAACTTTGAAGGAAGACAAGGAGTTGGAGGTAGAACTCATTTGGTAAGTCCAGTTATGGCAGCAGCAGCAGCGATAGAAGGACATTTTGTTGATGTTAGAGAATGGATATAAATATTCAACATAGCCTCTAAATCAATTATTATGGAACCATTTCAAAATTTTGAAAGTAAAACAACACCTTTTCCATATGTTAATGTTGATACAGATCAGATAATTCCAAAACAATTTCTTAAATTGACACAAAAAATTGGATTTGGAAAATACTTATTTTATGATTGGCGTTACAATAAGAACGGTGAACCTAAAAAGGACTTCGTATTAAACAATCCACAGTATTCAGGATATCCTATTCTTCTTACGTTAGATAATTTTGGAAGTGGAAGTTCTAGAGAACATGCAGTATGGGCAATAATGGATTATGGTTTTAGAGTTATTATTTCTCCTTCATTTGCTGATATTTTTTATAGTAACTGTATAAAGAATGGTATATTACCCATAGTATTGCCAAAAAAAGAGATAGAATATCTTTTTGATAATCCTGATTGTATTATCAAAATAGATTTAAATAAACAACAGATAGAATTAAAACCAATTTCAAGAGAATTAAAATTTCAAATAGACCCGTCTAAGAAAAAGATGTTATTAGAAGGTTTAGATGAAATTGGAATGACTTTGCATCTAGAATCACATATTTCAGATTATGAAAATAAAGTACATACAGATTTAGTATAAATGTTCTACCCAAAGAGTAGTTTATTTAAAAGTTATTATTGTATCTCAGACGATATTTCAAATATTATATTTTCTTTGTAATCTAATATTTTAATATTTGAGTTAAAAATTTTAATAATATTTTCTTGACTATAAAAATAATAGATAATTTGTTTCATAAATTCATTTGCAATAATTATTATATTTTTACCTTGGTTAACTTTAAAAAAAAACTTCATTGCATCAATGAATGTCAAATAATTTGCTGCAAAACTATGAACATCATTTTCTACAGATATAATATTGTGTGATGCTGGAAATATATCTGATATCTCAGCAGGAATAATTCCTAAAAATGGATTATATGAAAAAACTTCCCACTCAGGGAATAACTCTTTGATTTCAATGAAATTTTTCGAGGTATAAAAAGGGTGTATTTTTGTTTCAGGATATAAAATTAGATTATTTTTATTGTTAATAATATATTTTGTTACCAGTTTTCTAAATCTTTTTGCTTCTGGTCTATATTGATCATATGGTTCATTAAAATAAATGGCTTTATCTTTATAGATTGGTGTACTGTCTTCCAGATAATCAAAGTTTTTAAATAATCTAACAGCATCCATTAATTTTGGGTGATTGTGAGCTTTGCTCATTATATACTCCCAAAGCCTTCCATCCAGTATTGACTGCTTTACCGAATTCACTTCTTTTTTTAAGATATATAAATTATGTAAGGATAATTGAATAATTCGTTCAATTTCAGTAGTTTCTAATAATTCATGTGGTGTATAAGAATTACAAATAGAGCAAGAGCAAGGGAAATATGTAATTTCTTCTAATCTTGTAGTTCCATTTGAATGCATATATCTATTGTCTTTAGCATATAAAATATATGATGCAGAATCAAACATATCACACCCTAATGCAACTGCTAATGGAATGGTTAATGGATGTCCAGCTCCAAAAAGATGAATAGGTTTAGATGGGATAGCTTTTTTTAAAGTACAAATTATTTCAGAAAGTTTAGCAAATTCATAGGCTTCCATCAACTCAACTGGACTTCCTAAAGCCATTAATTGAAAATTCAAATCATCAAAAAGTTTTGCAGACCGTTCTACTAAATCTAAGTGTTCTGCACCTTGAACAGGCCCTGCCCATATAGTATTAATTTCATTGGGATTACAACTATTATTTTTTATTACTTCAACAGTTTTTTTAACATTACTAATTGTTTGATTAACGTATTTAATTGCTTTATTATATTCAAGTCCATAGCCTGTTGGTTTATCTAAAGGCACAGCTATGTCAGTTTTTATGTCTATTTCAAATTTTGCCATTTCAATGGGTCCAATATCAATATTTCCATATTCCAGTACTTGATAGCCTCCAGAATCAGTCATCACAATTCCATCAAAATCGATTATTCTATGAATTCCTTTCTTACGAGCATTATCTCCATAGTGTTTTAAAGTAATGTAAGCATTAGTAATAACTGCTCGAAATCCCATTTTTTTGAGCATTTTTATATCTACTATTTGATCTATGGGATGAACAACTGGAATAAATGCGGGAGTATCTATGATACCGTGTGCTGTATTTAATTTTCCTATTCGTCCGCCTAGGTCACTATATTTGACCTCAAACGACAATCTTATTTCTTTGTCTCCCTTATAAATTCATCATAAATTGCTTTTATTCTATCAGCAGCAAGCCCTGTACCTTCTTCAATCCCATTCTGTGTAACTTTGATTTTATCCATAACTATAATAGCTCTAACATCTTCTCTCACTTTTACTAAACCTGGAAAAACCCTTGAAAATCTATCTGCAAGAGCTTTTAAATCAAATGGTTTTTCCATTAATCGAATTTCCTTTATATAAGAACCATTTATGATTATTTTTATTATTCCACTAGTTTCTAGATCTTCTAATATTATATCTAATCTTTCATTTATTCCAATTAATGTCCCACTATATGTTTTTTTATCTGAAGTTTCTATAAATACCTTCTTTCCTAAAAATTGAATGGATTCCTCTCCAAATTTTCTAAATGCTACAGACAAGCTAATTCTATTGTGGTTATAATAGGAGCTATATATAATTTCAATATCTTACGTTTTTTATTCTAATTTAAGAGGTTTTTGTATTTAGTTAATGTATAAAAATTTTCTATTATCTCCATTTTTATAGATTACTTCTAACCAATCAACTAAACCTATTTGTCTCTTTGACTTTTGATCATAATTACAAATAATTTTCTTCACTAATTCTTCCGTGTCATTACTAGTTGTATCTATTTCAGAGATTTTCAGTTTACCAAATACCTTTAAAGTATCATAAAAACATATGCCTAAAATTTCAGAGAGTATATTTTCTTGTAATTTTTTCTTAGAATATTTTCTCTTCTCATATACATCTATCAAAGAATAAGGTGATTTTCTTAGTATAGCTATAAAATCTAATTCATTTCTTTTTATTACGTATGGTAAAAGATGTCCAACTACTATTACATTATCATTAATTAATTCTTTTAATAAGAATAATCTAGTTTTTTTTAAATCAGCTTCGTATGTGTCATAATTTAAAGCTTGATTTGATAGAATTATTTTGTTTATGTCAATTATTTTACTATTTTTTATTTTTTTAGAAAGCAAATCAGCTATTGTATGTTTACCAACACCAGGATTACCTGTAATTCCTATTCGTATCATAATATAAAAAATAAAATATAACTTTGAAAACTATAGAGAATTAATAAAAAAAACCTACAACAAAAATATAAAAAATGAGTTGAAATTTTCTATTTGATTGTAGTGTATGGTGTTTTTTAACCTTCTTCCCAGCCCTTGTCAAATACACCGTTTTTGTGTAATGGGACCGGTTGTCCTGGCGTGTATTCCATTGGTCTCATCCAGAATATTGCATGTGTTGGACAAACTCCTACGCAAGCACCATCAGAAATGCATCTTTCTGGATAAAATACAAAGGCTTTACCTCTTTTCCAGCCTTCTACCGGCTTCACTCTGAGAACGTCTGGACCAAGAGCAGTACAAATTTCTACACAAAGTGCACATCCAATACATCTTTGTTCATCAACATCTGGAAGTATTGCAATTGTCATTCAATAT
>JBIOXM010000296.1:0-2056 GCA_044869655.1 Nitrososphaeraceae archaeon
AGTTTTCAATTATAAAAATATTTTTATCACTACTAGGAGATGCTATCATAACTTCACGTACTGGTGTATTACTTAACAAGGAACCATCCCATGCATACACACCATCATCGACATCTACCCAAGGAAATCCATATTGTGGATAGCCGATTGTAGCTAAGAGATGTTTCATCTGTATTTGTATTTTATAACTATCAAATATTATCGGTTGACCTGAAAGTACATCAACGGCAGTTATTATAAGGCGTGGAATATTACTACTGTTATTATCATCATTTGCATTATTATTATTAGAAGTATTTTCACCTTTATTTACGTTTGGAGATAATTTTTTAAAATCTATGTACTTTTCTAATGTTTTTTCTAATGGAGTATTGTCATATATATATGTCCATTGAGAAGGTAATATATTAACATCATGTGCATTTTTAGATTGAAATATATTCCAATTTAACCATCGAGGAACAAAGAATTTTGGTACTCCGAATATTGCTGCATTTAATGACGCTGAAGAAGATCTTTTGAAATCCAACTGATGGGTTTGATCAACATAATCAATGGAAAACATGTCTGGTATTACATTGACACTACTCTCTGCAATCTCTATCCAAAAGTCTTCTAAGTTCTTTACCGGATTATCGTTTTTGCTTCCAGCAGCAATTGCTCCATTAATAGCCCCTATTGATGTTCCGGATATTATATTAAATTTAATATTTTTTTTTGTAAACGCCTTGAAAACACCACATGCAAATGCACCTAATGATCCACCACCTTGTAAAATTAAGACATTTTCAATATTTTTTTTGTGTTTGTGTTTATACATTGTTTCGTTTTACTTTTTTTATATAACATTCATTATATTTTGCTTTTTCCAAAACCAATGCAAAAAGCATCTTAATAACTTATACTATATGGGAGCAGTGGAATGTGAAATAAATTTGACCTAAAAAGAGTATTTCTAATTAGTTAGTAATTGTGAATAAAAGTAAAATTCAATTTTGTCTTGTATATTTTAGAGTCAGTGTTAGGCATATACATGTAACACCTTCTAAAAGGTATATCAATACTCGAAATTTTAGATGAGACCTTCTGATATTATGTTGTATAAATACAAATAATTGAAAAGAGGTGTAGACATGTAATAGATAGATTAAAATCAAATTTTTCTGGTCTATCATTTACATATTGAATGGCTCTTCTTTATGCTCTTTTCGTAACATCTGAAAATAGTCTGTACATCAACCGTTAACATGAATCTCTAAAAACTCGGTTTAGTTTTAAATCTTTAATTTTCTAACTGTTATAGCTAACAAAATAATTGATAGGACAAGGTTTTATTTTAAATCTTAAATATGATAAACAGAATAAAATTTTATGAAGAAAAAAGTTCTTTTTGTTTTGACTTCTCATGACCAATTAGGTAATACTGGACAAAAAACAGGATTTTGGTTAGAAGAATTTGCTTCCCCCTACTATGAGTTTATTGATAATGGATATGATATGACAATTGCTTCTCCAAAGGGTGGACAACCTCCAATGGATCCAAAGAGCAATCTAGAAGAATGGCAGACTGACTCTACACGACGTTTTCAAAAAGATAAATCTGCACAAGTAAAGTTATCAAATACGTTGGTATTAAGCCAAGTGTCAGCTAATGACTATGATACATTATTTATTCCAGGGGGTCATGGACCAATGTGGGATTTAGCAACAGATAAAAATTTAAAAAAATTAGTTGAAGATTTTTACTTTGATGAAAAATTTGTTAGTGCTGTATGTCATGCCCCAGCAGGATTATTACAGGCTACAGATAATGAGGGAAACTCCATATTAAAAGGTAAAAAGGTAACAGGATTTACAGATAGTGAAGAAATTGCTGTACATCTTGAGAAAGTAGTGCCATTTTTGTTAGAAGATCGTATGAAAGAATTAGGTGGAATATTTGAAAAAGCTGAAAATTTTAAACCCTTTGTTGTAACTGATGGAAAGTTAATTACAGGTCAGAATCCTGCATCATCTTTTGTCGCAGCACAAAAAGTAATCGAAATATTAGGAAAAA
>JBIOXM010000297.1:0-3978 GCA_044869655.1 Nitrososphaeraceae archaeon
GAAATAACATTTGCTGATCCAAAAGTGGATCCTATAGTTGTAGAAGCAGATAAAATTAGAATTTATGAGGTTATATCAAATCTCTTAGTTAACGCCATTAAATTTACACAGAAAAGTAGTAGTAGTAGCGATGATGGTAATAGTCTAGGCGAGAACACTATAACAGTCTTTACAGCCATAAAATCCAACCAAGTTTATAAGAAAGGTAATACTGGTAGCAGCGTTAAGGAGGTTATTATTAGTATAAGAGATAAAGGAGCGGGTATTGACCCTGATATACAGGACAGATTATTCTCCAAATTCGTTACCAAATCTGAGATAGGCACAGGATTGGGGTTGTATATATCAAAGGGGATTATAGAAGCTCATGGCGGAAGGATGTGGGCTGAAAACAATGCTGAGGGTAAAGGAGCAACATTTTACTTTAGCCTACCGTTAAGCAAATAGTACAATTGTCATTTTCTCATATTTCAATTATTTTTGTCTGTGTTAATAAGCATACAATTGTTTAGGATATAGTAAACCCGAGAAAACTAAGGGCCCGTCGGGTTATTAGGCATTTTTGCCTTTATTTTTAGATGATTATATGTATTAGGATCTTGGGCAAAATTGGCATAATATCCTTTATCCTTTTGTATTTTATCTAATCTTTCTGTCAAGCCTGTAAGTTTATCTTTAATTAATTTTGTAATATTTTCATTTAAGTTTAATTGTAATGCTTCCTGTAGAATCACTTCTAATTCCCTTTTTTTCCTTTACGTCATTATTTAAATCAAAATTCTTAGTTTTAGAAAATCTAAATGGCATTGCACTATATTTCTGATATGAATGTAATTTTTTCTTATTACCGTAACTTACATTATTACTAAAATCCTCTTCCAATAAATTACTACCTAGTAAAAGACAGTTTTTAAGTATCTTTACTGAATCCAAATTTAGTTTAAGATTCTTTAAATTTTTTAATAATCTTTGAGATATAATAAATTGATCAAATAAAAAGACTGAATTTGTCATGTAAAAATAGTGAGTACCATCAGGAATAAGTTTCCACATGCAATTGTATAAATATGGTTTTTCTTCCAAATAGGTTTCTCTATCAGATTTTGTATTTTCCCAATCTTTTCTTTTCAATTGAAAAATAGTTCTCCAATCTCTCAATAGATCTGGATTGGAAGTAGCATTAAGAAATTTGACTAAACTTTTATTGTAAGGCTCATCATTAAAATCACCCATTAATATAATATTTTCATTCCATACATCATCTAATTTTTTTAACAAATTTTCATTTCGTTTTATTATTTCATTTTTGTCTAATTTATCGGATAAAGGATCTTGATCATTAGGTTTAAAATCTTTTTCATATTCTGGACAATCTATTAAACATTTAGGAAGCCTATGAGATTCTTCTTTAGGGACTTTAAGAATATCATCTATCAATTTGCCACAATTTTCTGCTACTAGAGATCTTGCAAATTCAGTTTCATCAGATTCGATGAAATCATCTTTTCCTCTTCTTGATGGCCAATGATTTACAAAAACATGAAGATTTGAATTATTATATAAGACTTAGTTTTACATAAAAAATATCCCTAGTAGGATAACTTAAATCCATATTATATGATTTGGATTCTATAAATTCAAAATTGAATTTGAATAGACAAGACATGTATCTATTCCACGATATCAGGACTATCTTTATATTTTGCAACAGAATAATTATTTCTATTCAAATTTCTATTTAATTTTGTTGCTATTTCTTGAGCAAGATATTCATTTTCAATTTCACCCATCCCAATTAAATCAGGGCCAGAAGAAAAAGTAGATGAAATTCCTTTAACTAGATTCTCAATTTTTATATCTCTTACTGTTTCATCCCATCCATTAGCAGGAGTGTAATCAAAATCTAATGCAAGATCACTTAATATTGGATCAAATAGGTTTTGTAAATTCCAGAAACATACTTTGATAAAGTTCATTTAATAGTAATTTTATTCTTTTTTTAAGTTTTTGATATACTGATAACCACTATTGCATCAAAAGACCTATTTTAATAGAATATTAAAAATCACTGAACATCGTTGTTTGCCATTATAGTAGGGAGTTGAATGATCAAGGTTTCAGTGTTCAATACCTAACAGAATTTAATATTAGTAATTTTAGATATTTTATCTACATATCTATAGTAGAAGGATTTCTTATCAATCTTTATCTTTAACTATTTGTCTTTGTATAATAAATGTCATCTTTCAAATGTAAAATATGTAATATGAAATTTGAAGATCAAAGACGCTTGGAAAATCACAAAAAAGTACATGGAAGAAAATCAAAAGTGTCTGAATACGGTGATCCTGAATTTAGTATAGATCGTCTAAGAGGATAAAATAGAAGAAAAAGATGAATAATATCTAAAGTATGTTGTATTAAACAAACCTCAATAGATTAATAGCATTTGTGAGAATATATCGTCGGGAGTAATACCGATAGCGGTTCTAAAATAGGAGTCAAATGTAGAGATAATATAACCTGTATTTAGCTTTTATTATAAGAAACTTATTATTTAAATTATTATTGAATTGAACTTTGGAAGTATAATTTAATATTGGAAAAAAATTGATTGATACATTTCACTTATTACATAAGTAGTTTAAGCATTAAAATTAAATCCAATACTATATAGATTTATCCCAATCTGGACTGCCATCTCCATCCATGTCAGTGCTACTACTACCTTCGCTCTCATCAGTATTAGATATAGCCTCTCCTGTCGTTTCTTCAGGGGTTATTGATGTTTTTACTGGTCTTTCATCTTCAGGTTTGACTATTGCTTCTTCAGGAACTTCGGGATATTCTTGTGGTTTCTTGTTATTTACATGTGGAGTGAGCTTATTATTATTCTCATTATCTTCAACCATTTTATTTTCGTAAGCTATATTGGACTTTACATAATTTAACAATTTTACATCACTCTTCATATCAGTCATATGTTCATTCATTTTAACAGCTTGTATCTGTATATAGTTCGGTTAAAGAATGCGAATAAACAATAAAAATTCTTGGAAGCTAAAGTTGTAATATTTAATTTTTAAAATACAAAAAGAGAAGAAGATGAATATAAATAATCATTATCGTCATTTGTTATGATAGATAAAATAGAAGATTATTATTACAATGTATTAACATCGATAGCGGTTCTAAAATAGAAGTCTATTTTAGATATTTATTATGTTGTATATAGCTTTTATTATTAGGAACTTATTTTAAATTATATTATTAGTAAGACTTCTTTTATTAGTAATATATTCCAGATTATAAATCAACTTTATATAAGATAATAATAAACCTAAAGATTAGGTATCTTTTTTTATTTTGAAGAAATAATTTCATGAAACTATATTAGTTACATCCAATAGTGCTTTACCAATGAAAGAAGTTAGCAGAACTGATTATGCTATTAAAGATATTGATGTTTCTATTTCAGAAATTACTGATGGAATTTATAGAATATCAGGATTTGTAAATATCTACGGAATAACATTTAATCAATTTTTGATTGATGATGAAAAACCTATGTTGATTCACACTGGACCTATAGGCATGTATAAAAATATAGAAGACAAAGTCAAAGAAGTTATTCCTTTGCAAAAATTAGCATATGTATCTTTTTTGCATTTTGAAAGTGATGAATGGGGAGGAATGGAATTTTTAGAATCTGCTAATGCAAAATTAGTTTGCAGTGAGTTGAGTTCGAAATTGAATCTTATGGGATGGTATAATATTCCTTTAGACCATATATCGACATGGGATAATGATACTATAAAGACTGGCAAAAGACAATTCAAATTCATCATGACACCACATGTACATCATTGGGATAGTATGATGATATTTGAAGAAAATACAAAGTCACTGTTTACTTCTGATTTATTTATTCAACCAGGAAACAATAAATCTGTTATCTCTGATGATTATTCAGAATCA
>JBIOXM010000298.1:0-2706 GCA_044869655.1 Nitrososphaeraceae archaeon
AAATATAAAAAACTTGAATATCAATGAATTAATTTCTCTGTTACCCTCAGAAATTATTTCTGGTCAAGATGTAAGGATATCTGATAATGTTTTTAGGAACATTTTTAAATTTTCTAAATTATCTCCAGATGATATATTTTATTATGTTGGCTTCGGAAATAATAGGAAGTCATTAGAAATTGCAAAAGAGGAATTCGGTGTTAGAAAGGTTATCGGTATTGATGAAAATGAAAAATGTATTATAAATGCGAAAAAGGATATCAAGAATAGCCATGGAATTGAAATTCTAAAAAAATCCATAGAATGTTTGAATCTTGCAGATGCTAGCATTTTATTTTTCTGGTTTAATGATTTAAGATTAATTGATAAACTACAAGAAAAAATCGAAATAGAGATGAAAAAAGGTTCACGGATAGTCACCATGTTATCTCCTCCTGGACTTATTCTCCCATCTCAAGTTGATTACCCATTCATAATGTGTAAAAAACCATTCACGTATGCAGCAGAATTAACCGAACAGATAAAAGCTATTTATGGCAATTCATGTATAGACTTTACGGCATCCTGGCTACTTTCTGAAAAATACATACATAAACTTGAAATGCCCTCACAATATTCGAGATTTATTAATATTCTTTTGAGTATGATAATCTGGATAAATTCTTGGAATAATCAGGTTGCTTGTGAAAAGGAGATCCCTCCTCCTGTAGAAAGTTATATGGGAATATTAAGAACTTTTTTTAATATTGATCTTACAGAAATGCTAAAAAAATAGAGTTGGCTAATACAGGGTATTCACCCTTATAAGTCAAGTCTATAAAACTGAGCAAAAAATTTCTAAATTATTATCTTAAAGTGATATAAGGACTTGTTTTTTGTTAAAGGAAATCAATTAAATAATGCTAATAATAATCCGTAAAGGTAGCCTGATGGCCAAGGATTCAGAGAAAGGAAAATTGAAGAGCTTAACAATGATTAAAAACTTTGGATTTTATCCAAGAAAATTATATTCTCAGTTATCAGTTCCTGAACTTGTAGAATCTTCAATTCAAAGAAAAGAAGCGATGTTATCAAATACTGGTTCGTTATCAGTTCAAACCGGCAAATTTACTGGGCGATCTCCCGATGATAGATACATAGTACAAGATAGTAATACGAGAAAAACCGTTAACTGGGGAAAAGTAAACCATCCTATCTCTGAAGAGAATTTCCAGAATATTTATGAAAGAATGAAAAATTTTGTAAAAAATAAAGATCTTTTTTTATTCAATGGGTTTGTAGGTTCTGATGAAGACGTTAGGCTTCCTATCAGTATACTAACAGACAGAGCATGGCAATCTATTTTTGCCAATCAGATATTTATAAAGCCCACAAAAGTAGATATAGAAAAATATAAACCAAAAGTGCTTTTAATTGCATTAAACGACTTTAAGTCAATACCAAAAAAAGATGGAACTAATTCGGAAACTTTTATAGTAATTAATTTAAAGAAGAGAATAATACTAATTGGTTCAACATCCTATGCAGGAGAAATTAAAAAATCAATTTTTTCTTTAATGAACTATTATTTGCCAGAACAAAATATCTTCCCTATGCACTGTTCTGCAAACGTTGGAAAGAATAACGATTCTGCTTTATTTTTTGGGTTATCTGGCACTGGAAAAACAACTCTTTCAGCTGATTCTAATAGATTTTTAATAGGAGATGATGAACATGGATGGTCTTCTAAAGGTGTTTTTAATTTTGAGGGAGGCTGTTATGCTAAATGTATTAACCTGAAACAGGAAACAGAACCACAAATTTGGAATGCAATAAAGTTTGGATCAGTAATGGAGAATGTAATTATTTCAAAAGATACCAGAGTTCCTGACTTTTCTAATGCTTCACTTACGGAGAATACGCGTGTGGTTTATCCTTTGGAATTTATTCCAGGTGCTGTTATTCCAAGTATAGCAGATCATCCCAAAGTCATAGTATTCTTAACTGCTGATGCTTTTGGCGTTATGCCACCAATTGCTAAACTTAGTAAAGAAGGTGCGATGTATCATTTTATGTCAGGATATACTAGCAAATTAGCTGGTACTGAACGGGGAATTACCCAACCCAAAGAAACTTTTTCACAATGTTTTGGTGCTCCATTTATGCCTCTCCATGCTACAAAATATGCAGAAATGTTAGGAAACAAAATAACTCTACATAGGACTAAGGTATATCTTATAAATACTGGCTGGTACGGTGGACCTTATGGAATAGGCAAAAGAATTGATTTGAAATACACGAGATCCATGGTTACTGCAGTTATCAATGGATCTCTTATGAAAAGTTCTTTTAAAACTCATCATATCTTTAATTTAGAAATACCTTCAAAATGTCCTGATGTACCTGATGAATTATTAGACCCAGTTATGACATGGGATAATCAAGAAGAGTATTTTCAAGCAGCAACAAAGTTAGCTAACCTTTTTATCCAAAATTTTGAAAAGTTTGGAGATGTCTCGAAGAAAATTATTGAAGCAGGCCCTAAAAAAATAAATTTATAGCCCGGAGCAGATTCGAACTGCTGTCTCCAGGTTTCTTTTCAGAGATCCAGAGCCTGAAATCCCTAGCCCTACCAAGGAGTTTAGCCGCTAGACTCGGCATCAGTTAAAAAAACTGATTCGACCGGGCTTCTCGAGCTATACAGATTAATAGTTATTCCGCTATTTG
>JBIOXM010000299.1:0-2592 GCA_044869655.1 Nitrososphaeraceae archaeon
ATTTCATCTTTCTTTATTTTGACTAATAAACTAAGATGATCAAACTGGAGATCTTCAGATTTAATAGATTCATGTAATCCTTTTAAAAAGCTCATTTTTTTTGGATATCTTGTAAGGAATTCAGACATTTAGTTCTTGAAAATTTTGATGTAGGGCTATATTAAAATGCTATGAAATTAAAATTATTTAATCGGATTAAAGTTTTGTATACCTCGAAAATAAAGATCTGTTTGATAGTCAATAGCAAAGTCTTTCCAGGAGAGTTTTCTATCAGTATATGACAGATTTGAACCTCGTATAACCACAAGGGGAATTGACTCATTAGTTTCGCCCATTACAAATGTCCCCATTGTTGCTAGAGAATCTGCGGTTGCCTTAAGTGTATATTTCATGACATGCCCAAAAAGATCTTTCTTTCCTCTTTGATCTTGCACTGGTTCTATACCCGAACATCCTATAGCTACACCAGTGGTACCGATCCGTGTAGGCATTAACCTACTATCTGAAATAACAATACCTACCTTTATTCCTGAGCATATGAGAAACTCCATTCGTAGATTTTCAGCAGAGAGGAAAGGATCAAATGGAAGACATATAATTTTATGTAAAGGTATATTAGATTTATCAATTCCTGCATTAGGAGCTAAAATCCCATTTTTTATAGTTAATAGGAATCCAGGTAACCCTCCAAAAATAATGTCTGCTTCTCTAATTACGACTTCTACAAATGCTGGTTCCATTTGGTAAATTTTTGCAAGCTTTTTGGCTTTAGAGCTAGGTCTAATTGTTCGAAGATCTAATATCGATCCCTCACTCATAGAAACGAATTTACTTGATAATACCAAAATATCACCATCTTTGAACTTAAACTTTGAAAATATAATAGTATCAAAAAGGTTAAATTTTTTTTTTTTAGTTTTAATTTTAATAGGTTTTACAATTATCAATAAGATTATTTAATCTATCGAGCATTATTAGTTTTGTATAACGTTTTTATTCGCGAATTGATAACTTTATTTAGTAATAACGAAATGGGAATGACTATTACTGAAAAAATTTTAGCTCGAGCATCAAATAAAAATAGGGTTACACCAGATGATGTGGTCATAGCAAATATCGATAAAGTTATGGTTCATGATGTGTCTGGACCAGGTGTAATTAAAGTTTTTTCAGAATGGGAGAAAAAGGGTATAAATCTTGATCATCTTTGGAACCCTGATCGAGTCTGGATTAGCGAAGACCATTTTGTTCCAGCTTCTGATAGGATTTCGGCAAATAATATTACCTTATTGGCTAATTGGAGCAAGAAATATAATATAAAAAAACATTTTAAATATGGTTTAGGTCAATATGGAATCTGTCATACGTTATCACATGAAGAAGGATTAGTTTTACCGGGGGAGATTTACGTAGGGGGCGACTCTCATACAAATACTACAGGCGCAATGGGTGCTCTTGCTGTCGGATTAGGTCATACAGATATCGCATATGTACTTGTTAATGGAAAAATATGGTTTAAAGTTCCGGAAACGATTCTTTTCAAAATAAATGGACATAAACCTGAATACATAATGGCTAAAGATATTATATTGAAGATAATAGGTGATATCGGTACCGATGGTGCAAATTATAAAGCAATGCAATTTACTGGTGAGACTGTAGATAAGTTGTCTATGGAAGAAAGATTAACTCTTACCAATATGAGTACGGAAGCTGGAGCTAAAAACGGAATTATTGAGCCTGACGAGACTACATTTGAATACCTCAAGACGCGTACTGACGATAAATTTTCTCCTGTAAAAGGAGACTCTGATGCTGAATATAGTGATACATTCACATACGATATAGAAAACTTGGATCCTGTTATAGCTAAACCATTTTCACCCGAGAATATTTGTACGGTAGGGGATCTGGAGGGTAGACCAATTGATAAAGCCTATATTGGCTCATGTACTGGTGCAAAATTAGAAGATTTAAGAATGTCAGCCAAGATTCTGAAAGGTAAACGTGTTAAAATTAGAACAGAAGTTCTACCTGCTGCTCAATCTATATATTTCAAAGCAATTAAGGAAGGATTGGTAAGCATATTTTTGGAAGCAGGAGCCGTAGTTGGTCCCCCTACTTGTGGTGCTTGTTGTGGTGCACATATGGGAGTCCTTGCAAAAGATGAGATTTGTATCAGCACTACCAACAGAAACTTCCCGGGAAGAATGGGACACGTTGAGTCCCAAACATATTTGGCATCGCCTATAGTAGTTGCTGCCGCAGCTATAAGTGGAAAAATTACAGATCCTAGGAATGAAATGTTATGAATTTGCTTCGAGGAACAGTCCACAAATACAATAAAGACAATATAGATACAGATGTGATCATTCCAGGACCTTATTTAAAAATACACGACCACAAAGAATTAGGGAAACATGCCATGGAAGGACTAGATCCAAATTTTTCTCAAAAAATATGTGAAGGAGATTTTTTACTGACTGGAAAGAATTTTGGTTGTGGATCAAGCCGAGAACATGCCCCGATCGCATTACATCAAGTAGGTATTCGAGCAATTCTTGCTCCTTCTTTTGCGAGGATTTTTTATAG
>JBIOXM010000300.1:0-2403 GCA_044869655.1 Nitrososphaeraceae archaeon
GACAAACTTTGTAAAATGGAATGATAATGCAACTGCAAGAGAATTAAAGTCTGTAGAAGAAATTACGACTGCTCACCAAAATGGAGAACTCAGCATTACAGAAACAAATATCATTGTAAATAGCCCAGCTGTAAAATGGCAAGATGGTTCATAATAAGCAATTAAATAAAGAAAACTATAGGCAAAAATGTAATGAAACTCCCTCCTTTTATTTTGCCAAGAGATATTGAATTTATAAATGGTTAACTATTTCCATCAATTAGCATACTAAATTTGTATTGATCTTATTATTATAAATATTAAATCATATCAAACAATATTCATTATTCAAATCAATACACAACTGCTATCAAATGATTGTTAATGTTAAGCGATATAATTGACATTATATAGTTTATTGAGATTGAATATACAACAACTAATATTCAAGATACAAGGGTTATCGATATATTATCAATTTGTATATATTTATTATTTAAGTAAATGCAAACATTTGTCAAATTTATTAGTATTAATACTATAATATTTTTAGAAATTATATCTTAGAAATCATATACAATTTGAATAGTTTAAATTACAAATTCTATTGATTTTTTTTATAGTATTTTATATTTTATCATTTAAATAGTATATCTAAAATGAAATCAAAGTAGTAAATTTATTTCATTAATAAATATATTAACATACTAACATTTTTCAGATTGATATTATAAATAAAAATTACCTATTGAATAATACAATAATCATTCTATAAATAAATTAAATAGTATCTATTACTGAATGAGTCTTAGAATTCTAAATATAATAATAATCATCACTAATAAATCATGCTTAAGTCAGTAATGACTGTGTTGGGACTTTTTTTGATAGTTTCATTGATAATATTATCAACAATAGAATCATTAATTGGTAATCTAAATTTTTTTTCTAATGTAATGGCCACAAATTCTAATAAACATGAAAATTCAAAAGATTATGAAAGTTATTATTCTGATGGTGATGATAAATACAGAGCAAATTACGGCTATTATTATGATCAGCAGCAGCAACCGTACCAACAACAAAAATCGAGTTATAATGACTATGATTATAACACCGATAAAAAAATAACTTCTAACAATAGATATGATAGTGATAAGAGCACGTATAGTGAATATCCTACTAAAGATAAGAAAAGAGCTTGTCAAACTGGGCAATTTGAAGGTTTTTTGTTGAATCAGCAGACTTTTGTAATTTAGAAATAGCACAAGGACCATCTGGTCCCCAAGGACCACCAGGTCTGTTAGAAATAAACAGTACAAATCTATACTCTGTATTAGGAAACGTAACCACTAATGGAGGGATTTCTTTTGCCATATGTGATACTAATGATCTCATATTCGAGGGTGGATATAGAGTCGTATCTTTTGCTGCTGAAACAGGATATACCATTAATACAATATTTGATGGTCCTTCACTTACCTCACCTTCTACCTACCAAGCACAATTAATAAGTAACGATGAAGGTTTATTATTCCAGGCTTTTGCATATTGCTTCGATAACGTACCATCACGACCTTGATTTTCTTTTTTCTAAATATATTGTAAAATACCTTAATGAAATAATCAAAGAAATCCTATGAGTATAGTTTCTATTCTATCATAAAGAATTGTCTCGAGGGTATTGACTTGATAACCATACAATCTCTTTATAGAAAATAAATTTAATTTATTATTTATCTTTTTTATACAGATTTTTGATTCCAATGTTTTGCAAAATATTCACTCAAAGGCTCAAAATCAGTTTTTGTTAATTTTCTTTTTATTCTTATTCTTAAATCTGCAACTTTACGAGAATACATTTAGAGGTTCAGCATACAACAAGAAGAATTAATAGGGATTGAATAATATAGATTATATCTTCCTGAAAATTTCCATGCATCATTTACAATACAATTTTTTGAATTCCTTTCAATCGAACATTTGTCTATTCTATCTAATTCTAAAGATAATTTTTTAGTTAAATAGGAAATAATTGTTAAACCTAATTGATTTGGTTACAATATGTTTTGATGAGAATTCCTATTGCATTTCCTTCTCACGATTAATTTATTATTACTACTACTATGATGAGAAAAAAATTTAATTTTTCTTCTCTCATTCTCTTTTTAATTGATATTCCATGTTACTTCACACAAACAACAATCTATTAATGAGCTATAACAATATCAAAAATATTTTGTATTATTTAAAATTAAATTAAATAAAAACTCATAAAATCATTCCACAAAAGCAACATATTACAAAAAATATATAACTTTATTAAGTATATTGTCTAAAGATATATGAAGAGGTTCTGTTTGGAGTTCTTTGGACTGAAAAAACCAAACTAGAGGACATGTATTGTATTACATGAGCCTCAAT
>JBIOXM010000301.1:0-3323 GCA_044869655.1 Nitrososphaeraceae archaeon
AAACACCAATGAAGTATAGGAAGAGCCGTCTGATACATTGTAAATGAAGAAGATTATGAGTTACTGAGGTGTTATCTGTTGTACTGGAAAATAGTTATAAATTTTCAACCAATTTAGTCTTCATTAATTGTCAATTGTTGTTTTATTCTTGAGCAATTAGTGTTTTAATGCATATTGAGGTGCAGGAGAGAGTATTTGAATGAAAAATCGTGCAGATATTGAAGTAATTGCAGCAATTCTTCGTAGTGCAAAGGATAATTGGGAATATCAGACCACCATTATGAATAAAGCCTGTGTATCTCATTCTCAAGTTATTCGTTATATATCAATGGCCATAAATAGGAGCCTAATTGAATATTCAGAAATTAGTGGATTATATAAAACAACCAAAATGGGATTAGAATTCCTAGAAAAACATAGTAAATTAATGACCTTACTACCTGAAATTGCAGAACCTTCGCATCAGTTTCATTATGATTAAGAAAATGAACATTGTCTTTATTTTGTGTTTCATTAAATATTAGTACTTTATTTTAAACATGTATTTGAGAGTGGCATGCTTATTTTCAGGAGGAAAGGATAGTACTTATTCTTTATATTTGGCTAAACAATGGGGATTATCTATAGAGTGTCTCCTAACTTTAATACCTCATTCTGCAGAAAGTTATTTATTTCATTCTCCCAATATTTGGGCTACACAATTACAGTCTCAAGCATTACAACTTCCCATTATTACAAATACAATTAATTCAACTTCTATAGATGAGGAATCCAATAAATTAGATGAATTAATTAATCGAGCCCATACTGAATATAAAATTGATGGAATTGTTCATGGAGGCATACGTTCCAATTTTCAGAAAAATAAATTTAACAGCATTTGTAAAAAGTATAACATGAAGCTCATTTCACCACTATGGCAAATTAATGAATATAATTACATGAAGAATCTACTAAAAAATAATTTTGTTATACAAATTATAAGTGTATCGTCAATGGGTCTTAACGCTAATTTTCTTGGAATTATACTAAATTATACAAATTTGAAGGAATTGTTTCGCCTAAGTCAAAAATATAAGTTCAATATCTCTTTTGAAGGAGGAGAAGCAGAAACGATAGTTTTAGATTGTCCCATTTTTAAAAAAAGATTAGCAATTTTAGCTTCAAAAATACATTGGGATGGACAAAGAGGTATAGTAGAAATATCGGATATATCTCTATTAGATAAGTAAATGTTAGATAACCTAAGGACAGGGTTAAGAAGTGCTTTAAAGAAAATAGTTGGAGCATCTGATATTAATGCAGAACTTATAGATTCGCTGTCAAAAGATATTCAAAGATCGTTATTACAATCGGATGTTAATGTAAGACAAGTTCTTTCTATAACAAAAAATCTTAAGGAGCGAGCATTAACTGAACAACCTCCAAAAGGATTAACAAAAAAAGATCATATAATTACAATTTTATATAATGAAATTTCTTCTCTTTTGGGGTATACAGGGGACCATATTATCCATATAGACAAAACTACAACAATACCAGAAGATTCGTTTAATTTTCAACCAGGTAAAAAAAATATAATATTAATGTTGGGAATTCAGGGGAGTGGCAAAACTACATGCACAGTCAAAATTGCTAGATGGCTTACACGACACGGTTATAAGGTAGCAATAATAGGTGCCGATACATGGAGACCTGGGGCTCTAACACAGTTAAAAATGAATAGTATAAAAATTAAAGTTGAAGTATATGGCGAAGAAGAAAATAAGGATCCAATTTCAATAGTAAAAAATGGATTAGAATATTATAAATCTCAAGATTACGATGTAATTGTTATTGATACTGCAGGGAGACATAAAGAAGAATCGGGATTACTGGAAGAGATGAATGAAATAAACAAGGTTACGAATCCTGACTTGGTTCTTTTAGTTATAGATGGAACCATGGGACAGCAAGCCTATAATCAGGCAAAAGTTTTTCATGATACGGCCCCTATAGGAGGAATTGTTATAACAAAACTGGATGGTACAGCAAAGGGTGGAGGTGCTTTGGCTGCCTCCGCAGTTACTGGAGCAAAAATTTTTTTTATAGGCACAGGCGAGCGTATAGACGATTTAGAACTGTTTTCTCCAACTCGATTTGTTGGACGATTGCTTGGACTGGGGGACATCAAAGCACTCTTGGATATGGCTAAGAGACTTGAGATAGAAGCAGATGAAACTCAAGCTAAGAGGCTGTTAGGGGGAAAAATGACAATAGAAGATTTCTATTCCCAAATGGAAAATGTTAATAAAATGGGGTTCAGAAATGTCATAGAAAATTTACCTGGCTTATCTGGAATGGTAAAAGACGATCAATTAGATGTATTACAAGGTAAAATTGAAAAATGGAGATTTATAATACAGTCATTGACAAGAGAAGAGAAAAAAGATCCTAATATTATAAATGATGCGCGAAGAAAGAGAATTTCGCGAGGTTCGGGAATTACGGAACATGAGGTGAAAGATATGATTAAACAATATAATAATTCAAAAACCATGATGAAACAAGCAAAAGGAAGACAAATGCATGGCATGTTGAGAAGATTTGGTTTTGGTTAAATCGTGGATAGATCTAAAACAAAATATCAAAATTATTTAGACTTCGTGGATTCGGACCATCAACTATGTTATATATGTCTAAAAAGAAATTTTCCTACTTACAAACAATGTAATAAAATAAAAAATATAAACTGCTTTATCTGTAAAGGTATCTTTAGTAAGATTAATGAAATTGTATCTACAATGTTTGAAATGATTCATTTTCAAGAAAATTATAGTTATCGCTCATTTACCATAGGTACTGCATTCCCATATAGTATGTTAGATATAGAAGACTCTATTAGGTCACATTACAAATTAAAAGGTCTAGAAGATATAAAATCATCTTTTAATTTTAGAATTAGGAACAAATTCAAATCTCTATCTAAAAAAAAATTAAACACCATCAATCCTGATATTACAATTAATTTGCACATTTATGATAACACTAACTATTCTATCAAGGTTTTATCACGTTCTTTATATCTACTAGGTAGATATACTAAGAAAAGATTTATGGCTCAAAGGGAAAAAAAAGTATTAAATTATAATAATCATAATAATAATTATTCTAATAATAATAACCATAATAATTCTATTATTTCTAAAAATCAAACTATTCAGACAATAATACAAAAGACGTTATCCGATCGGATTAGATCAGATAGAATGATTTTCTCTTGGTATGGGAGTGAAGACGACAATAGTCAAGTATTAGGAAAAGGACGATTATTTTTGGTTCAT
>JBIOXM010000302.1:0-2808 GCA_044869655.1 Nitrososphaeraceae archaeon
GATCATTTTTCTTATATTCTTCTTGTGCTTTGATATTGTATAATGGTGATAATAAAACCATTACCATCAAAATTCCTGAACTCATAGTATACAAAAGATGTTTTGAATTTAACATTATTTTTAATTGAAAAATTTTTAGATATATATTTCATTTTTCTTTTCTCCTTTATGAAAATAATATTTGTTTTTCTTGTAAAGTTTTAGAAATTCTTTAAGGTTTGTGACAATTATACTTATGTAGAATCATCATAAATATGCATTTATAATAAATTTATATTTTGTTTATTATGAGCTTTGTTTTCCATCCATAATATTTAAGAGGTGTTTTAAAATAATGAAAAACAAGAATTGGAGAGTTGCAAGAGACTTTAGAATAATTCAAAGAATAAGAAAACCTAGTAAAAATTGAAGATATTTTATTTGTGAACAAGGCATGCCTTTTACTATTAAGTTTAAAAAATCAATGAAAGTTAGACAGGACATGAATAAAATACCTTGATTATCAAGAATAAAAGATAATAAGTTAAAAAAATAATTAAAAGATATGGACGAAAACTTAATCGAAAGAAAAAAAAGGTTGGAGAGAGAATTAGATAGCAAAGTATCCAATGATTATCGAGAATTCATAAACAAATCAAATGATTTTTTGCAACAATCAAGAGAAAATACTAAAAAATATTATCAAGATTTACTTTCTAGAGAACTAGATTCAATGGAAAATGCTATAAAATCAGGAAGTACATTACAAGCAATGAGTCATAGGCTAACAGCAAATGTTTATGAATCAATTCTTCAAAATACATAGTATGTGATCCAATTTTTTAAATAATTATAAAATCATAGACATAAAATTTCTTAGATTAATTATGAATCAATACAGCATTTTTAAATCCTACTTCAAAAACAATATCTACTTAAAAATTGGTTAATATACTGCACTATATGAAAACAAAAAAGACAAAATTTCCAAATACTTGATGAAAATGAGTATAATTTTACTTTAATTTTTACGTTTGTATTATTATAATGATATGGTCATTTAAATATTTAAAATTTCTTCATTTTTAGCATCAAAAGAAACAATTAATAAGATTCTCAACTCTTAAGATTATTATAAAAATAAAAAAACTAGAAAAAATGTCTTGGTATAATGAAAAATTCAATTTGATTTACAAAAAGAACTTCATTCTTATTGAAGCCTTGATATTTCTACCCCAAAAACTGCATTTTTCACAAATGGAATAAAAATATCTATCTAAGATTATAACAGATATTACAGTATGTAAATAATTCAGGAATTAAATAAAAAAATCTCTCTCAAAACTCAATTATGTCCTTCAAGAGCATTTTAGGTTTTTAATATAACTAGTGAAAGTATCTGATATTAAGATATTATTATTATTATTTTCCCTCTATAAAGGGACAAATTACTTACGCGATGATTTAATAGTAAAGATCAAGAAATATAATTAACATCTAAAAAATATAATCTACTATTTTAAACATAAATAGTTTCATTAATATTAATTATAACTTATTATTACCATGATCACAATCATAATTTGCTCTAAAGTGTGATTTTCCACTATCTGTAACATAAATATAACCTTGTGAGTCAATTGCTATATCATGGGGAATTAGAAATTGATTATCTTTACATCCAAGTGATCCCCACATTGTAATAAAGTTACCATCACTATCAAATTTTTGTACCCGTACGTTCCTTGTATCTACTACATAGACATTACCTTCTGAATCAACAACTATACCATGGTCCTCGATAAATTGGCCTTTCTTCGAGCCTTCACTTCCCCACATCTTGATAAATTTTCCTTGATCATCAAATACTGCTACTCTAGAATTTTGCCTGCCATCAGTAACGTAAACTAAATCTTTAGGATCTACTGTTATATCATGTTGGTGTACAAATTGGCCTTTCTTCGATCCTTCTTTTCCCCACATAGTTAAGAAATTGCCTTGACTATCAAATTTTTGTACTCTGGGAAGTGCTTGATCACTAACATACACATTATCTTTTGAATCCACTGTAACTCCCCATGGTTTTTTAAACTCACCTATATCTTCACCTTCTTTTCCCCACATAGTTAAGAAATTGCCTTGACTATCGAATTTTTGAATATTTTTCCCAGAATATTCTGCAACATAAATGTTATTACTAGAATCTACAGCCATACTTTCAGGTTGCAAAAATTTACCAGGACCTATTCCTTTTGTACCCCATTTAGTAATAAAGTTTCCATCCTTGTCAAATTTTTGTATATTGCAATTTTCTCCATCACTAACATACACATTATCTTGTAAATCAACAGTTATTCCATGAGCATGTAGGAATTGTCCATCACCAGATCCTACTGTACCCCAACTATCTACAAGATTACCTTCTCTATCAAATTTTTTGATAAAATGAAAATTATTTAAATAAGTATCAGAAAGAGTTGACGTTTGTAGGACAGAGGCTTCTTGATTATTTATACAGTTTTCTTTAGTTGTATCTTCTGAATCTAAGGCTGTAGCCTTTGAATTTGCTGGATTTTTCTCAGAAGTGCTTTGGTCTGATGAATAATAGTCTTCTTCGTTGAATTCAAATATCTCACCATAAATAATAGATATAAAGCCCGTAGGAACAATATATAAAATTATTAAACTTAATGGTAATAATAATAATAAGGAAAAAAGTTTGTTCACAAACTTGAGTAGCATGTATTTATTATTAAGATTACATAAGAAAATTATAATACATTTATCTAGTACAACATTAGAACAAAAATTCATTATTTAAGATAAAAA
>JBIOXM010000303.1:0-3637 GCA_044869655.1 Nitrososphaeraceae archaeon
TTGCTTCCAAAAGCTGATTTGTAAATTCAATTTTTCTATTCTCTAAATCTATTGATTTAATTTCAGATTCTATAAACCTGGCTCTTTTACAAAATGACCTCAACGGTGATGCCACATGCCTAGGCTCTATCATCCCAGAAGATACTTCATGTAACATAGGAGTAAAAAGAAAGTAATTATCTTTGCTTATTAGAGTTATATCTACTCTTATATCGTTTTGAAATTCTTTTTGTAGTTTTGTAAGAACTTCAATCCCTGCAAATCCACCACCTAATATTGCAATTTTCTTTTGTTCTATTGGCTGTCTACGATGAACTAATTGTAAATGTTTTCTAATAATATTTATCCTAGGAAATGACACATTACAGATATTACATTTATATCGTGTACCAAATTTTATTGACAAAAAAGAAGATGCTAGACCAACTGTTATTCCAAATAATAGATTAATAAATAATGAATTAAATAAAATACTTAATTTATTAATTTCAATTTGTTGAGAGATTGCTTGTTTTGGTAAACTTGGATCAATATCAGCAATAGTTCGAATGTTTTCTGGGAGTAAAACAAATTCATTTATTGGAATAGCCCATACTACAAATATTAT
This sequence comes from Nitrososphaeraceae archaeon, assembly GCA_044869655.1. Classification (GTDB taxonomy): domain Archaea; phylum Thermoproteota; class Nitrososphaeria; order Nitrososphaerales; family Nitrososphaeraceae; genus TH1177. The sequence continues at coordinate 608 of JBIOXM010000303.1, forward strand.
GGTACCTGCAAAAATTCCATAAAAAAAACCATTTAGAGGTTTACTTATATTCAAAATATTTGTTTTATATAAGAATATACCAGTGACCAAGCCTATGGAGACTGCTGTAATTAAATGAATTATAAATCCCGCCGTAGCAGCATAGGAAGAATAAATCCCTATTACATGTCCAAATATAATCCATGATATATAGTATGGTTGACCAGTTATGAATTCATAAATAGTTCTAGGAAGAATCATTGTTATAGCACCAATTAGAGCACCTATTACAACATACAATATTTCTCTTTTTAGAGAGAAATCAATTTTTATCAAATTAAGATCGTTATGAAGATTTTTATCTTTTGTATTTCTTAATTTCATCCCTCAATACTCTTCTTTATGTAATTATTTTACATATTATTTATTAATTTGATAAATTTAATATTTTTAATATACATATAAATTCTATTTAATAATAATAGATTGTTACAAAAGAATTATGCTAAAATGTTGATAATAATACTAAGCGTATAGGGATAGGATATAAACTTTCGACTACATGATAAGAAACTCCAAATTTATTTTTTATTACAAAATAATCAGCTGTTCTACTTTAACTATATTCAGTTTATTCTTCCAATTTATATCGTTAAGAATATTACACATCAAATTTTAATAATAAGATGTTGTTTATCAATATCCGGACCTATCGATTTGTGAGTTTAATTTTTTTCTTATTTTATTTTATAAAATAACAACTCAATTCAAGGATGACTGTTAGTAGCTTATCTATTATATTCTTTATAATTTTCAATCACAAAATCAAATTTGGCTTTTTTCGTTCCATTTGATTCAGTGGTATTCATTACCAATGATTTATCCTCTCGATCAGAAAGGTAAGGCTCTCCCTCAAAGTATAATTGAGTAGTAAGAGTTGGCTGATTTGGAACTCCAACTTTTAAATGTATATGACCCGGACGAGTTATATCTCCCTGACTATATTCTTTAGGAAGTATAGTATCTATAATATAACTTCCATCATTGTTTGTTTTAACCTTGCCTCTTAGTGTAAATCCTTTATTGTCATATTCTCCAGTTGAATTAGCTTGCCATATATCTAATATAGCATCCTTCAGCGGTTGGCATCTCATATCCATAACTTTTCCTGTTATTATTAGTCGTTCTCCTTCAACTCCTTCACCAAGCCTTTGCTTAAATGGAGCATTCTCTTTATAGAAAGGACCTAACATATCAGATTTTGTTAGTTTACAAAATGAATTTTGTTGTTGTAGTACTGTTGAAGTCTGATTGGATTGTGCAAAAGTAATAGTAGTAAAAGTCAAAGATATTGCTATCAATAGCATCATTGTCAATAAACCAATCGCAATATTTTTCATTGTAAAAAAATAAATAATATTCTATATAATAATTGAAGGTAATTCTTTATCAATTTTTGTTTATTATACTAAAAATTACTTAACATCTCAAAAATTGTTATATATTCAATGGGATACACTTTACTAATTATCATCAATTATCTTCATTTTGATAGGTTATTAAAATACAATAAAACTAAAAAATAAAAAATAAAAGATATAAGAAAATTTAATTTTCTAACCTTTACGATTGTCATAAATATTTCAGCTACTTTATTTTATACTACTGATAAGGAGTAAATAAATTTCAAGTATTAGCATGAATTTCATATATTATTCAAACGTTTTCAAAAGACAGTAAAAAGAGTGAGTCTTTTCGAAAAGATTTCCTAAATTCTATAATTCCTTTCATACCTAACAATATGCTAAGATTAAATTATTTAATAACTGACTCCAAAAAGGTGGTTATTCTTCAATTTATACTTGAACAATTTAGACTAGTTTCCCACACTTATGATTAGATGAGTATGAAGTAATTATTGTATTGATCCTATTGATTAACAAGCAAGGAGAATAGTCGACTGATTTTGAACCAATTTTATAATTCAATAGCAATTATAGATTACTATTATATCTATATTGTATATTTAGCAAAATTGTTAGGAGAGACTTTTGATTCTTACAAATTTTTTTGATAGTATAAAATGTTGAACAAAAATCTACTTTGAAGACCAATATGTTCCTTTATTCTTCTGCCATAGCTCATAATCAGATAGTATTCTTGAGTGATCAAACCCCAGTTTTATGTCTTTTATGTTATTGATTTCAATCCATTTTAACTCTGCAACACCATCTCCTGCTTTTAGCTCGCCGCTATTGATTTTAGCTATAAAAGTTATAGATATAATATGTCCTCTGGGATCACGATTTGGATCGGAATAAATACCTAGAATATCAACTGGTTCCACTTTAACTAATAATTCTTCTTCTGCCTCTCTTCTTACTGCATCTTCTATTTTCTCTCCTTCATTAACAAATCCTCCTGGCAGAGAGAAATAATCCTTGAAGGGATCTTTGTTTCTTTTGATGAGCAAGACTTTGTTAAGATTAGACTGTTCAGATAGTATAATGTCAATTGTGGGGATGGGATTTCTTGGTTTATCCATTTTATTGGCATCATTCATATAATTAATTAAAACAAAAACTATAATAAGATTTAATAAACTTTGGAAAAGTTATACACACTTAGATTTTTCAAGCTTAAATATTGGAAGCATGGATGATGATTCTAGTGTAATATATATATGACAGTTAGGATTAATATTTAATCACTTGGTAACTTATTATTAATTATTTGACGTCAATAAAAGGACAAAAGTTCAGACTATGAATAAATTGTTAAGATACGAATCTATATAAAATGACTATAATTATTAAAAGCAGGTATAGATTTGAACAAATAATATCTGCTAATATATATAGAGATGTTATTGATGCTTTCCGAAAAATTTTCAAGCAAAAATTTGATTTTTTTTGTTATAGAATAACCCTATAGAATGATTTACAACAAGGTATAATAAAATAAAATTCAAGGTTATTTTGGATAAGTTCACATCCACACTATTCGGAGAATGTCCATGCAAGGTGTTAATACCCATTCTCCGGAGTAGTA